>DNVL01000250.1:10584-10995 GCA_003507515.1 Legionella sp. | reverse complement strand
GATTTGCCGCCGAAGAACGGGCCAAAGATTATCTTATCCAGCAGGGCTTGACCTGGGTGGCGAGCAATTACCGCTGTCGCTTAGGTGAAATTGATCTCATCATGCGCGACAAGACCGATTTAGTCTTCATTGAAGTGCGTGCGCGTGCCTCCAATGCGTTTGGCGGCGCCATCGCCAGTATCACGCACAGCAAACGGCAAAAGTTAATCAGAACAGCCTTGCTTTATTTGCAAACGACCAAACTCCATGACACACTGCCTAGCCGATTTGATGTGGTGAGCCTGGATGGCAGGCCTCCCCAGATCACATGGATTCAACATGCATTCGGAGTGGATTTCTAAGGATTAAACCATGACATTACTAGACGACCGCGTCAGGCATTTATTCGGCCTCAATATTGAGGCAAAAATG
>DNVL01000250.1:0-10513 GCA_003507515.1 Legionella sp. | reverse complement strand
CCAATTGCTTGCATTTTTCTGCCGCCATGCTCAATCACTTTGAGGTTGAACGCCCCCCTTTGCCCGTCATCGCGTTAACCAATGACCTGTCCGCGCTCACCGCCATTGCCAATGAAGGGCATTATGACCAAGTGTTTGCCCGACAAATTCAAGCGCTCGGGCATGAAAACGATGTCCTGCTGGCCTTGTCCACCACAGGCAATTCAAATAGTATATTAGCGGCTGTGAATGCCGCCAATGAGAAAGGGATCGATACCATCGCACTCAGTGGACGAGACGGTGGCGTGCTCGCCAACCACCTAGGACCGGAAGACATTGAGCTTCGCGTTCCAGGCGATACCGCCGCACGTATACGTGAAACGCACTTGTTCATTTTGCATTGCTTTTGCGATTTGATTGATCAGTCCTTGTTTGGACAAATGTTGGGGTAAACATGAAGATGAAAACGTTGGTTTTTCTGCTACTGAGCGCAAACCTAACCGGTTGCGTGGTCGCCGTCGTTGCTGGAGCGGCCAGCAGTCTTGTGGTCTATGATAAACGCACGCTCTCAATGGTTGAAAAAGACGCGCGCATATTTCATCGCATTCACACCGCCATCGTTCCTGATCCACGTTTCCGTGATTCACATATTGTCGTCAGTAGTTTTAATGAAGTGGTCTTGTTGGCAGGTCAAACACCCGTTGCATCGCTACGCGCGGTTGCTGAAGAACAAGCGAAGCAAACACCGAACGTCCGTCGTGTTTACAACGAAATTACCGTTGATTATCCGCTGTCTTTGTCACAGCAAAGCCAAGATACGTGGGAAACCAGCCAAGTGCGGACGAAGATGCTGGCTCAAAAAGGACTGGAATCGGGCTCCATCCGTGTGATCACAGAAAACAGTATCGTTTACTTGATGGGCATCATGACGCCTGAACAAGCGGATTTAGCCGTGCAGGTGGCTCGAAAAGTCAAGGGTGTGCGTAAAGTTGTAAAAATTTTCCAGTATATTCGTTGAGATGCGATGCCTCCCATTATCCATCCTGTTATGCAGCCTGTGCTTATCAGGCTGCATCAGTGATCTATGGACTGGGGCAAACCTAGTATATGACCGCCATAACGTCTATATAAAAATAGATGATTTTAAACTCAATGCCGATGCAAATCGCGCACTCTACCATGACCGAGTGTTCAAACGAGATGACTGCTCCATTGAGTTGGCGGTGCTAAATCGCGATATTTTGCTCGTAGGCCGGGTGCCAACCGAAACACTTCGTCAAGAAGCGTATACACGCATCAAAAACGTGCCCGGCAAGCGCCGGTTATTTAATCAACTAGCAGTGAATCACACAGCAGAAGATCCGGTGCTTGACAGCTGGATTACCGCCAAAATACGAAGTCAAATTTTTGCGGACGCAGACATTGATCCCCACAAGTTCAAAGTGTTAACGTACGCACAGATAGTCTATTTAATGGGGGATGTAGTGCCATCTCAAGCAGAAAAAGTCATCCACTTCGCGCGCAAATGTCGCAGTGTGTTGAGGGTCGTTAAATTATTTAAATATTACCATTTGAGCGATAAACCGGTCATGCAAGACACAAAAAATCCATCAATATAAGGCGGGCCTCAATACCACCGGCCCGCTCATATCGTTCCTTACCGAGAATCAGGAAGTGGTTAACCTGATTCAGATAATTATATCCTATCAGTGGAAACGACCTTTATCAAATCGTTTCCGAAGTTTTTGTAAATTTCTTTTACGAGACTCACCTGTGGACGCATTGATCCCTTGATCCCGGTCAAGACCATCTGTTTTTTGGGTCGGGTGTGATCGCCAATGCTCCCGGTAAGAAAGATGGCATTTATCGTGTTTATGATGCAAACCATCATCGTAGCGATGATGCATGAGTTCGCGGGTATGTTCCCCGGTACGTTGTTGTTTTTCTGACATGGTGATTCATCCTTGCTGAGTTGAAAGACGAGACGGTTGCCTAACACCACCGTCACTTGTTTTAACAAATCCCAATGAAAGTATAGCTTGCTTATCCATTATGTGGTAAATTTATGAGCAATAATAATTTGGGAATGGATACATGTTGCCTCACTTGCTCGAATGTCGTCATCGTTTACTGCTTATTTTTGGGCTATTCGCGGTGTTATTTATGGCCTTCTTTTGTATCTCAGAATCGTTATTCCAGGCATTGATACGCCCCTTACTGCAAGTGCTGCCCACAGGCGACACGCTCATTGCCACGCACATCACAACCGCTCTGCTGACGCCTATCCAGTTGGCGGCTGATGTCGCCCTGCTCAGCACCACCCCTTATGCGTTATGGCATGCCTGGCAATTTGCCGCCCCTGGGCTGTATCGAAAAGAACGCAAACGCTTACGCACAACCATTGTCGTAAGCCTTGTGCTCTTTTTCTTAGGCCTTTTATTTTGTTTTTACTGGGTTCTACCCTGCATGTTTGCTTTTTTTGCACATGCTGTCCCTACGGGCGTGCGCTTAATGCCTGACATGGGGTATGCCATTGATTTCATCACGCGCATGCTACTGACGTTTGGCCTTTGCTTTCAGGTGCCGTTGTTGTGCATGCTGTCAGTACACGTCAAGTGCGTTGATATCAGGACGCTCAACAGCATACGGCCTTATATATACGTCTTGGCCTTTACACTTGGCATGATCCTGACCCCACCGGATGTGCTATCACAAATCATGCTCGCACTTCCCTTATGCCTGCTCTACGAAGTAGGGATTGGTTTGGCGCGCATAGGGTAGTCCCTTGTTTTTGAGACAGACGCGCAAGCCATGTTACAATGAGGGCCCGTTATTCCCATGGAAAATCCATGCGCACACTTGCATTGTTATTCACATTGACCATCCTCTTTTGCTCGACCACCACCCAAGCCGAGACCCTATTGCAAGATATTAAGGGAAATGACATCCCGCTCTCTTCATTGAAAGGAAAATGGGTTTTTATTAATTACTGGGCTGGTTGGTGTCAGCCGTGTTTAGATGAAATCCCCATCCTCAATCAATTTTATAACGACAATAAAACGAAGAACGTGGCCATGTTTGCTGTCAATTATGATGCACTGCCTGCAACACGGCAGGAGCAGTTGATTAAAAAACTCAACATCCAATACCCTAGTTTAAACCACAACACGTCAACATTGCTGCATCTAGGCGATATTAGCGTTGTGCCCATCACCGTGGTTCTCAACCCAAACGGCGAATTCAGCACAACGCTCTATGGTGGGCAAACCCTTGATAATCTGCAAGAGATCATCACGCCTCCTCATCCTCAGGCCTGACATGCACCATGCGCGATGGAACCACCGTCGAAATCGCATGCTTATAGACCATTTGCGTGATGGTGTTTTTCAGCATGATGATATGCCCATCAAACCCACCCACAACGCCGTGTAATTTGATGCCACTGACTAAAAAAATAGACACAGGCACCTCTTCCTTGCACAATGTATTGAGGAAAGCATCCTCTATTCCATGCGGCTCTAGCATCTTATTCTCCTTGTCATTATTATTCATCGGAAAAAAACACGGTAGCATTTATAATAGTCATCGGCTAGAGTCCATGAATCTTTAGGGACAAACGTGATGTTTACCCTTTTCGACTTAACAAATCGGCCAAATCATCCGCATGATCTTCCTCATCTTTTAATAGTTCTTCGAGCATTCGCCTAGTGGTCGGATCGTGGGTACCAAACCAATCAATCATTTTTCGGTACACCATGATGGCAATGCGTTCGGCAATTAAATCGTCTTCAATGAGTTTCAATAAATCCCGACCGGTGCCATATTCGGTAGCCGTCCGTTCAACCACTGTTCCTGGATTGAAATCAGGATTGCCGCCCAATTGATTGATTCGTTCAGCCAGCATCATCATATGCCGCTCTTCATCAACCGCATGCTCTGCAAATTCTGCCGCCACTTGTGGCTTGTCAATGCCTTTTGCAATGATTTGATGATGACGATAGCGTAATACACACATGATTTCAGTCGCCAAAGCCGCATTGAGCAGTTGGCAAGCCTCGTCGAGATCAAGTGGATAATCTTCTGTCACCGAGCCCTTGTAAATGGACTGTTGGGCCTGTTTCTTGATGTCATCCAGATTGATGATGTCATTGTTTTGCTGTAAGTTCGTCATTTTATGTCTCCTTTCGACCTGGCTGGATTGCTATCCAAAATAGATATCCGTATCCCTGCCTATTGCTTATAACAGTAGTACGATTTGATATAAATTCAAGGAGGAAGGAACACGCGCAGATCCTAAGTTGCTTTATGAGCCGATTACACCTATTATTTAGCTCATAATATGAGCCGAATAATGGGTGTAATCGACTCAAGGGAAGGGAACAGATGAATAACGAACCGTTAACCTGGATTTGGCAGCAACCGGACTGGCCTCATTTTGATTGGCAAGATGAATGCATTTGGTCGTTGCTTCGCCGAGTGCGTTTACAACAAGGGATATTACTGGGAAAAACAGGTGCTGTTCATAATGGATTATCGCTTGAGACAGCTTTGGATACCTTATTAAAAAACATCCTCACGTCCTCTGCCATTGAAGGTGAGACACTGAATGTTCAATCGGTTCGCTCATCTTTAGCGAGTCGGATGGGGTTGAATTTGCAACACCCATACCCCACCACAGAGCGCTCCGAAGGGTTGGCGCAGATGATGCTGGATGCGATTAGCAATTTGGATTCTCCTTTGACCTTAGAGCGTCTATTTCAATGGCATCAATGGTTGTTTCCCAATACAGCCACATCGATATATTCCATCCCAGCCGGGCAACTACGGGGTGAAGATCCCATGCAAGTGGTGTCTGGACGCATTGATAAACCAACGGTTCATTATGAAGCGCCTCCCCGTAGTCGATTAACACATGAGCTGACTGAATTTATCCGGTGGTTTAATCAAAGTCGAAATGACAACACACTTGATCCCTTATTAAGAGCCGCAATCTGTCATTTTTGGTTTGTAACCCTGCATCCTTTCGAGGATGGCAATGGTCGGATGACACGTACTTTAACCGATTTGGCGCTAGCGCAAGATGACAGGCAAAGCATTCGTTTGTATGCCATGTCAGCCTCCATACTCGCCAGGCGAAATGATTATTATCGTGTGCTGGAGGCGTGTCAGCGTCATACGTTAGATATTACCGTATGGTTGGTTTGGTTTTTAGAAACGCTTGAAGACAGCTTACAAGCAGCGATAGATAACATTGAACGCACGCTGGTGAAAAGCCGATTTTGGCAGCGATATCAAGGTGTTGAGCTGTCTGTAGAACAAACGAAGGTACTGAATCGTCTCTTGAATGGGGGTGAGAAAGGCTTTGATCAAGGCATCAGTGCATCACAGTACCAGAAAGTGGCAAAGGTGAGTAAAGCGACGGCTACAAGACATCTTGCGGATTTATGTATCAAGGGTTGCATTGAAAAATTGCCCGGAGGGGGAAGGAACACGCGTTATCAGGTTTGTGTTTAATCACCTCATGCGCATCACGCGTGTCCTTTTCAAGAAGGATACTTTATAGCTATAATATACTTTTCAAAAAGGATATTATATGTCGACAGAAGCACTGATTGAAACATTATTGGAAGAGACCGCTGCAATCGTGTACCAAGCCCGAGATAGCGTTCCTCGTCAATTACACTTCCCGCAGTCTGATCAGATGATTAAAGTGGCCATCGGCATGCGACGTTCAGGCAAGTCCTATTTTCTGTACCAAACCATTCACACGTTATTAATGCAGGGGGCTCAAGCGACGCAAATTCTTCTGGTGAATTTTGAAGACGAACGACTTTTGCCCATGAATGCCAAAGAAATGGGAGCATTGTTAGATGCATTTTATTCGTTGTACCCAGAAAATCACAACCGACGCTGTTACTTTTTTCTGGATGAGGTGCAAAATATACCGGATTGGCATCAGGTCGTGCGCCGCTATTATGATACAAAAAACGCACAGCTTTTTTTGACCGGGTCCTCAGCAAAATTATTAAGCAAAGAAATCGTGACCTCCTTGCGTGGTCGTTCACTGGCAGTGGAGGTCTGGCCCTATAGTTTTAACGAATACCTCATTGCTCACCAACTGGATGCGCCTAAAAAACCGTTTGGACAAAAAGCGTTTGATATCATGCAAGGCCATTTATTAAATTATTTCGCAACGGGCGGGTTTCCTGCGGTGCAAACCATGCCGCAGAATGAGTGGAGGGAAACCTTGCAAACTTATGTAGACACCGTCATTCTGCGTGACATTGTTGAACGACACAAGGTCAGCAATATTACCCTTTTAAAACACCTGATCAATTCGCTATTAAGCAATGCCGCAGCACCGTTCTCGGTGAATAAATTTTATAACGACATCAAGAGCCAAGGGTATAAAGTAGCGAAAGATACCATTCACAGTTATATGGACTATATCGAGGATGCATACCTCGCCTTCACTGTTCCGCTATACAGCGAGTCTACGCGTGCAAAACAGAATACGCCTAAAAAAGTCTATGCGGTGGATAGTGGTTTAATTCATGCGACCTCTCTGAAAATAAAAGATATTTATGGTAAATTGCTAGAAAATCTAGTGTATTTAGACCTGCGACGTGAAGGACGAGACATCTATTTTTACATGACCTCAGACGGTTATGAGGTTGACTTTGTGACGGTAGATACATTAGGCGCGCGCGAGATCATTCAAGTGGCATGGGACGTGAGTAATCCTAAAACACTAGAGCGCGAACAACGCGCTTTACAGCAGGCTGAGCAAGAATTGAGCATTTCAGGACGAATCATTTCATTAAGGGATTACTTGCGCCACGGTGTACTGCTAGGCTAGCGTCACTACTGGTATTATAACGCCTCCATGCTAGCACTTTATCACGGGTTATCAATGCGCTGTGCTAAGGCAATCACCTGCGCGGTCACATTCTCAGTATTGTGTTTGGTCGCGCATTCAAGCGTTCTAAAATAAGTCGAGTCCATCCAAGCAACGGTATAAAGAAAACCTGTGTCATTGTTTCCTTCAACATGCACAGTGGTCGCTTTATTGTTCACGTCATAGCGCACGACCGCATCAGTAGCATTGGCCACTGCATGTGCTAATGCAAAATTATAGTCCGTAAAAGCACAGTTCCCCACGTTTTGTGTTTGAAAAAATTCCGTAACACCCGTCCATCCATTATTGAATGTGCCGCAGGCTGCAAACCCATAGGGCTTTGAAATATCGGCATCAGGAACGGGGGTAAACGAATAAGCCAGATGAATATCGGCAATATTTTTTCTTAAGACCGCGCTGTTTCGATCGTGATTGTTAACATTGGCGTTGTAATGGGTCTGGACGGCATCATCCAATTGTACTAGCTCCTCGATTCGGTCTTGATAACTGGATTGCGACTGATGGGTGTTTGGCGTCGAGACCCACAAACTGTTTAAATTATTAGGCGCCATGATTTTTATCGTAGGACGCAAGATAACGCCTTTTTCAAGCGCGAACCCCTCTTTTTGTATTAACGCTCGCACAACGTCGTTCGTTGGCGATGCTTCGGCATGGCTGTTGATGGATAATGCGCTGCAGCACATACCTATGATAACGGCTATTTTTTTCATGGTTAATCTCCTCTAATGTGATTGACTAACAGCGTTTTAACATAAACCCTTTGATACGATTACTCAGTTCGGTGGGCGCGTGGGGATGCTGAATCAAGTGCGGATACGGCAAATCATTAAACGCATCTTGGTAATGCCCTTGTTGATAATTCTGTTTAAACGTATCAAATGCGGCAGGCACAATCCCTAGCCCTTCTTGTTTACGGTAGGTATTAAATCCAGCCTTTGGAATATTTTTCGATAAATATTGTCGGATTAAATAGCGCCCACGGCCGTCACGCCGATTGACGTCTGTTGGCAAACTGAGCATAAACTCCACGAGCTTTGGATAAAGCAACGGATAGCGGTACTCAAACCCCATGTTCTTACTGACAAGGCTACTGTATTCAATGCGCATGCGGACTTCGTAGCTATCAGGGCCCTGCAACAAAGACCATTGGACTTCACGCGCACTCTTGTAATAGATGCGCTCGTAAGGGTGAGTCTGACGCCACAATTTTTTTATTTTTAATTGCAGGGCGTAGAGTGCAGCATGAGAGTAGGCCGCATATCGCAAGCCTTTTTTTATCCCGATGGATGGAGACAATTCGCGCCAGGCTTGGCTGTAGGCGCCTTGATGAATCAACTCGGGGATAAAAAAGTGGGGTGACAGTTGGCAGGATACGCATTGGTCGCCGCCAAAACCGGATAATAAAACGGGATGCTTACCTGCCGATACTGCACGGTGTAATGGGCTGGCAAACATAAAAAAGAGATACGGTGCGGGGCCTGCAAACAACGAAGCATAATCAGTCAGAACTTGCAGTGGATCAAAATCGTCAGCACCAATACGTGCTATATCCTTTATTTGATAGTGCTCGAGAAAGGCGTTTTCATAATGGTCATTGTATTGATTGTCTGCATCCGTGCCTAGATTGACATGCATAAAGAGTTTAGGGGTCACCTTCATATTGCGTGCCGCACAATATATCGCGCTAGAGTCAAGACCTGCACTAAATTCAGCGGCAATATTGGTTTGATTCTCCGTGGCATTTAAAAGGGCTTCTTGCATTAATAAGGAAAAATGCTCTAGATAATCGCAGTCATTCGCATAATATAAGGTCGGTCCATGGCGTTCCAATTGCCAAAAAGCTTCTTTAGTTATGGATCCATCGGGCTTGAAGTGCAGCATGTGCCCCGGTGGCACGCGATAAATGCCTTGATACAGGGTTTCACCCGAGTCATCATATTGAGGCTCGGTAAATAGCCTTTTAATTTGAGATGCAGCGAATAGTGGGGTATTCGGTAAATGTTTGATTATATCGGGAATGCTTTGTCCAAAGATGAGTTGGTCTTGTGAACGGCAGTAATAAAGAGGGGATATCCCCCAGTGGTCGCGNNAAAGGTCGTATTGTTTGTCAACGGTTGGACAATAGCAACAGCAAATGGCTTATAGCAGCTTCGCCACAATAAGGGGTTGTTTAAATCGGCCATGGTGACCCCGATGATCGAGGGAAGCGCACCGTAATGATAGACCAGCACATCAGCCATTATCGATGATTGAATTTCATAGTCACCCGTTGGCACCGGACGCTTCACGGCCAATCTTCCGCTACGAAGACCAAAGGCCGAGCTCCGACTCAGGGAGTAGGTCATTATCACCGTTTTCAATGCTTGTCTGCCTCACGTTCACGCGAGGTGGGGTGTACGGCTGGCGACGAGAGCAAGGTAAAGCTGGCATGCATGATAGGCTCTCATTAGCAATAGGGATTTCGGATTGGATAGGTAATGGTTCCATCAGTGGCCTCTGTTTCTTATGGACAAGTTAGTTCTAAATCGGATTCGACGGAGGTCACGTGCCCACCACTGCATGTTGGTATTATTTCGCCGCTAGAGACCGTACACCCGCCAGCGTTGGTTGCAGTCCCAGCATTATTACCATTGGGGAGACAAATACACGCGGGGCAAGGGCCTCTTGCCGGATAAGTCGCGGTCGTTCCGCAGAGCAATTTGTCGAGCGTGCTACCGCTTGCGATGTTAAGATAATACGTCGCAGTCCTCTGGACCCCACCAGTACTTGGAAGAGGAAACCCACTCCCTCCCCCCGTAGTCCATACTCCGAACGCAGTAGTTCCGGAGGATGTACAGTTTCCGGTCGGAGAATATGAGGTGCCACTGCACCATAGTCCGCTATTAGTGCCACATTGCGTNNCACAGGTACTTGTATTGAACCTGCGGCGCTTCCAGAGTGAAGGTAAAGGGCGGTCACCCCTATGAAGATACATCCAAAATGTTGTCGTAATTTATGCATTGTCCTCCCCCCCTAGAGTAAAATTGGTAATCCATAACGCTGGGCTAACTGGGCACGATGTTTTTCCAAAAAGGGTTTCGCTATCTTAGGCAATGCACCAAAATACACAACGAGAAAATCAAAGCCCTTGTTAATCCAGCCGATATACGTTTTATCCGGATGCCCTTTTAATTTAAGGGCATTCAAAATCGTATGGGTTAATTTATAGAACGGCTTAAGGTACAAAGCCGCCATTGATGGTGGCAAAGGATATCCCTTGGCAATGCGACGCTGAAAAGGGTAATCATCACCGGCTTTGATTTTCAGGCGGTGGCAAGGTTGCGACGCCAGATGAGGCAGTCTCGGACAAGACAGATGCTTTTCCAGTGCAAAGGGATAAGCATCGCTTTTCAGGGTGTGTTGATAATCCTCTTGGTGATGGCTGACTTTTTTAAGAGCAGAGTGAAGATCACCGGAATCTTTTAAATGCGTGCCATGAGGATATGATTCTGGCTTAAATAACGGCTGTAACCTTAAGGACCGCGCTTTCAACACCAATGCATGTATCATGGCGTCGCAATAAATAGCAATAGCGTATTGCGGCTGGTAAATCTGTGAGTCTGTGAGTCTGTGAGT
>DNVL01000093.1 GCA_003507515.1 Legionella sp. | reverse complement strand
ATGAGTTTTCCCATGAAGCCCGTTGAAGACTACGACGTTGATAGGCAAGGTGTGGAAGCGCAGTAATGCGTGAAGCTAACTTGTACTAATTGGCTGATTGTCTTGACCATATAACCTGAGTTACTTTTAGGTTGAACGATAGACACTAATAAAGACTGATTTGCTTGTGAAAGAAAGCCTCAATTTTTACCACCAGCAGTTTTAACCAACTGCTGACACCGTTTTTCCTGGCGACAATAGCCGTTTGGCACCACCTGATCCCATCTCGAACTCAGAAGTGAAACATTCGCGCGCCGATGATAGTGTGGGGTCTCCCCATGTGAAAGTAGGTCATTGCCAGGATTTTATCCCTAAAAAAGCGACTTCATTGTCGCTTTTTTTTTGCTTTTTTTTAAGGTAACCCTACATGGTTACTTTCATTTTTTATTCACCTATACTAAGTTATGTTTATATAAAAAATGAAACGAAAAAATGATGAGAAGGCTTTCAATTTTAACCTTAATAACCGCATTGAGTGCTTGCGACAGCTCTGATCATACTTATCAAGGTTATGTTGAAGGTGAAAATATATACCTAGCCACCCCGTATTCAGGCGTGTTAGTCAAAGCATTGGTTCAACGAGGAGAACCTGTTAAAAAGGGAGCGCTGCTTTTTAAATTGGACCCCAATCCACAAATATTAGAGGTTCATCAAGCGGAAGCCGCGCTAGTGCAAGCAAAGCAGGTGTACAATGATTTGATAAAACCACGACGTCAACCTGAAATTGATGCGATCGCAGCCCAAGTGGGTCAGGCTGATGCACAAATGAAGTTGGCGGCATTGCGCGTAAAACGCAATCAAACATTGTATTTAAAACATGTCATGGATAAAGACAGCTTGGATGCATCCTTGGAGCGTTATCAAGAGTTAACGTATTTAAAGGCACAATACGAAGCCAACTTGGCGTTGGCAAAATTAGGCAGTCGCTCTAATCGACTGAAAGCACAAAAAGCGCAAATATTATTTTTTTACGCTAAAAAAAATGAAGCAAAATGGCAGGTTGCGCAAAAAAGTATTTATGCCCCAGCGGACGGAATAATTTTTGACACTTATTATAAATTGGGCGAATTTGTTGATAAGCAACGGCCAGTGGCCGCATTGTTAACGCCAGAAAATATCCGTATTGAATTTTTTGTGCCTGCAAGTACTTTGCCTCAGCTCAATCTTGGGCAAAACATTTCATTTGATTGCGATGGGTGTTCTCAACACAATGTCGCTAAAATTCAATATATTTCACCCGAAGCGGAGTATCTCCCTCCTTTGGTGTATAGTCGTCAGAACATGGATAAACTGGTTTTTCGGATCAAAGCCACGATGCCTCACCCTGAACAATTTAAGCCGGGCCAACCGGTTGTTGTGACGGTGCCTGTCCATGCGTGATGAATGTGTGATTGATGTGACGATGTTACGAAAATCCTTTGATGGGCGCGTGGTTGTGAACGACATCGATTTGCACGTTAAAAAAGGCGAGGTATTTGGGTTTCTAGGGCCTAATGGCAGCGGTAAAACCACAACGATTCGCATGTTATGTGGACTACTGACGCCGGATGCAGGGCACGGGTTTTGTTTAGGTTATAACATCCTGACGGAGTCGTCTAGAATCAAACAACATGTAGGATACATGACCCAAAAATTTAGCTTTTATACTGATTTAAGTGTTGAAGAAAACTTACATTTCGTGGCGAATGTGTATGGATTATCGAAGCGAAAAGCACGTATCATGGACACCATGCAGAGCATGAATTTGGTAGATCGTCGTGCACAGCTAGCCGGTGATCTATCCGGGGGTTGGAAACAACGCCTCGCCTTGGCTGCCTGTCTTTTGCATGAGCCTGATTTATTATTATTGGATGAACCTACAGCGGGCATTGATCCCATTGCCCGCCGCGATTTTTGGGATAAAATTCACAGCTTAAGTGAACGTGGGATTACCACATTGATGTCAACGCATTATATGGATGAAGCCGAACGCTGCACGCGATTGGCTTATCTTGCTTATGGCGAGTTGATGGTGACCGGTACGGTGGATGAGGTGATAGCGGCTACGGATTTGCATACCTGGGAAATCAGTGGAGCTGTCACAACGCATCTGCTTCAACAAGTGAAAAAAATAGAGGGCGTGACCCAGGCCGCATTGTTTGGTCGACAGATACACCTCTGCGGGTTAAATATCGAACTGATAGAGCAAGGGTTGAGAATGCTCACCCAACAACATGCAATTCAATGGAAAGCGATTCAACCGACGTTGGAAGATGCCTTCATTGCCTTGGTGAACAAATCGAAAGGAGAATTGGGTTGAAACGCTTGTTTAATTCCCGCCTCCTTGCCGTGATGCAGAAGGAGTTTATCCAGATGCGTCGTGACAAAGTCACGTTTGCGATGATGGTTGGCATTCCGCTGATTCAATTGATTTTATTTGGTTTTGCCATCAATTTGAATCCCCGCCATTTGCCGACGGCCATTGTCGGATTTGATCAAAGTCAGATGAGTCGGCGAATCTTAACCCGCATGGAGAATTCAACTTATTTCCAATTCATTAGCCCCTCCTCAACCGAAGCTGAAGCCAATGATTTGCTTAAAACAGGCAAGATACAATTCATTGTGAACTTTCCGCCGCTGTTCTCGCATGATTTGGTGAAGGGGTTGAAACCTACGTTGCTATTAGAGGCTGATGCCACTGATCCTGCTGCAACGAGCCGTGCTGTGTCGGTATTTAGTGACTTGGCAAACAAGGCTTTGAACGAAGAATTGAAAGGATCGCTGTCGGCATTGAATGCGACCCCCTCACCTTATCAGCCTCTCGTTCATGCGAAATATAACCCGTTAGCCATTACCGCATATAACATTATCCCAGGATTGTTAGGGGTGGTGTTGACCATGACGCTTGTGATCATTACCGCATTGGCGATTACACGGGAATATGAGCGAGGGACCATGGAAAATTTGCTGGCGACCCCGCTAAAGCCATTGGAAGTGATGGTCGGGAAGATGGTGCCTTACATTATGGTGGGGTATGTGCAGATCCTTCTGATTCTTATGATGGCGCGTTTGCTGTTTGAGGTGCCCATGCAAGGGAGTGTTTTATTATTATTAATCTTGTGCTTGCCTTTTATTGCGGCTAATTTAGCCATGGGATTGACGTTCTCCACGTTGGCCACGAACCAGTTACAAGCCATGCAAGGTGCCATGTTTTTCTTTTTACCCTCGATTTTATTGTCAGGCTTCATGTTTCCATTCCGTGGCATGCCTGAATGGGCGCAATTCCTTGGAAACATCCTGCCACTCACGCATTTTTTAGTGATTGTGCGTGGGATTTTATTGAAAGGCAATGGGTTTATGGATGTTTGGCGTGAACTCATCCCTATTTTGGGATTTATGAGTATCGTGATGTTCATTGGATTTAAGCGTTATCGACAAACACTGGATTAGGATGAAATAATGCACACAACAAATCATATTTACTACCATGAAGATCAAGCACTACTGGGCTATCTGGCCTATGACGATAAAATAAAAACACCCCGTCCTGCAGTACTGGTGGTGCACGATTGGTCCGGTCGCAATGACTTTGCTTGCCAAAAAGCAGAGCAGCTGGCTAAACTGGGTTACATTGGTTTTGCAGTGGACATGTATGGCGAAGGTCGTTTAGGTGAGACGATGGAGCAGAAACAAGCGCTCATGCAACCGGTGGTGAGTGATCGGCAACTATTGCGCGCACGCATAGTTGCAGGACTCGATGCGGTGTTGGCTTTAGAGCAGGTTGACGCCCGTCGAGTCGCTGTCATTGGTTTTTGTTTCGGTGGTTTGTGTGCGCTTGATTTGGCGCGCAGTGGCGCTAACATTGTTGCGGCCATTACTTTCCATGGGTTGTTAAATAAGCCGGTTGAACTGGCCACTCATCCGATGAACGCTAAAATTTTAGCCTTGCATGGGTATGATGATCCCATGGTGACACCTGCGGACGTGCATGCCTTTTGTCAGGAGATGACGGATGCCGGCGTCGATTGGCAAATGCACATGTATGGCCATACCCAACATGCGTTTACCAATCCCTTGGCCCACGACGAGTCATTGGGTACGATTTATAATGCAAATGCGTCGCGTCGATCATGGCATGCGATGACTCATTTTTTGGAGGAGGTCTTTACATCAAATCTGGCCGATGTTCCTCTGCCATGCGAGGCTGCTACACCTACTCAAGCGGAGTAATCTCTCATGTCAAATCAAGCTGCCACCCATGCCCTTGCAAAAAAATTAGGCCATGTTCTGCTGCGTCAAAACCTGCGCTGCACCGCTGCCGAATCTTGCACGGGCGGTGGGCTTGCTGCGGCCATAACAGACATACCCGGCAGCTCACAGTGGTTTGATCGTGGCTTTGTGACCTATAGCAATGCATCAAAGCAGCAGATGTTAGCGGTGCCCAAACAAATACTGGCATCACACGGGGCTGTGAGTGAAGCCGTTGTGCGTGCCATGGCGGAAGGTGCGCTGCTCGCCAGTGAGGCGGACATAAGCGTTGCCATCAGTGGGATTGCAGGGCCCGATGGCGGATGTTTGGAAAAACCGGTGGGGACCGTATGGTTGGCTTTTGCTTGTCGTACATGCCAAACGCGTGCGCACTGTTATTCGTTTGTTGGCGATCGCGCATCCATTCGAGAGCAGGCTGTGAAGGTTGCAATGGATGGTTTAATGGCCTGTGCGGACCCGATGATGGCGTCATGCGGTGATTCGCCAAGATGGCCACACCCAAAGTGACCAACAGCCTTGTTGCGTTTGTACGAATTTGATATGCTTCTTCGTACCAAAGGAACTTGTGTCTTTTTGCTCGTTTATTTGTTTAAGACTTAACCATTAAAAGGATGTAATGAAACACAATATTGTTGTCTTTTTTGCTATTGTATTGGTATGGGGTCTTTCTTCTTGTTCAAATCTTGGTTCGGTTGTGCTCCCTCCTGATAGATTGAGTTATAACAAGTCTCTTTTGACCAGTGATGCGGAACAAACCTTGCTGAATATTGTTCGCTTGCGATACACAGATCCCCCTTATTTTTTATCCGTTAATAATGTCGTATCACAGTTTAGCTTTGGCAATGATTTCAATGTGAATGTTGCTAACTCAGCACCACCGCCTTCGCTCCTAGGATCAGGATCGGCCTCTGTTAATTACAGCGAATCGCCCACGATTACCTATACACCATTGCAAGGAGAGGAGTATATCCATCGGTTATTAACACCTGTTAATCTGGATGTGTTGTACATGTTGTTCCGATCCGGTTGGAGTGTGCATCATATTGGTCGTATGGTTATCCAGCGATTTGGTGAAGTTGAAAATGCCAGCTTGGCATCAAGAGATATGTCGGGTCGAATCCCTATTTTCAAACCTTTTTTGAAACTCATTGCGGTGTTCCGTCATCTGCAAAATCAAAATAATGTGTTGATAAGAAAAGACAAAATTGATGGGGTGTTTGCCATTCGATTCACCATTAACAACTATGAGTTACTCAATACAAAAGAACGTGCTATGTTGGCGCAATTTAATGTTTCAAAGCGTTCCCCTGATTTATGGCTGACCACCACATCTTCTCGTGAAAAAAATCAGGTTTATGTTGAAACACGAACGGTTTTGGGCCTGCTGTTTTATTTGTCAAAAGGGGTTGATGTTCCGAAGAAGGATATCATCAATAAACAAGCACGCATGACATATTATCCTGATGGAACAGTATTCGACTGGCGAGAGGTCACGCATGGCATGATTCATGTTTTATCTTCTGAGTCCAAACCCACGAATGCTTCTGTTTCCGTATTTTATCGAGGATCGTGGTTTTACATCCCAGAAGGTGATTTTTCATCTAAAGAAACCCTTAATTTATTGGGAATCGTGATGGGAATTTATCAAGGAAATATTAAGAGTACTTTACCGGTCTTTACCGTCAGTTGAAGGGAGTCATATGACCATAATAAAAAACATCTTTAAAAAATTTGTTCTTGCGAGCGCAGCCCTTAAGGTCGTCCCATTGATCTCTATCATAGCATCAGTATTGCTGATGTTATTTGTGTCATCGGCTGAGGCTTTAAGTCCAATACAAGGTTGGTATGGCGGACTAATGGTTGGAGGCAGTAAAGCACCTGACATTGGATTTAATACCGTTAATCTGATTCAAAACCAAACGGGTGATGGTGTTATCTCCTATTCAATGTTGGGTAATATTGGCGCTCAACGGGGGTATCGGATGAATCATATTCGAGTTGAGGGAGA
>DNVL01000231.1:6021-6278 GCA_003507515.1 Legionella sp. | reverse complement strand
CGCGTCTGTTTTAACGAAATCACCAAATCAGCTGTTCGAGAAGCAATCGATAATCCTCGAGAAATTGCGATGGATCTGGTGAATGCTCAGCAAGCACGACGTGCGTTGGATTATTTAGTTGGATTCAATCTTTCCCCATTACTATGGAAGAAAATTAGGCGAGGCCTGTCGGCTGGGCGCGTGCAAAGTCCTGCATTGAGACTGATTGCGGAACGAGAAGATGAAATTGAAAAATTTGTACCTCAAGAGCATTGGAA
>DNVL01000231.1:0-5891 GCA_003507515.1 Legionella sp. | reverse complement strand
TCGATTGAGAAAAAACAACGTAAGCGCAATCCAGCTGCGCCCTTTATTACCTCGACATTACAACAGGAAGCCGCAAGAAAATTAGGTTTTACTGCCCGAAAAACCATGATGGTTGCTCAACAGCTCTATGAGGGGATTGATATTGGCTCAGGAACCATGGGGTTAATTACCTATATGCGTACTGATTCTGTTAATCTTTCTGCTGATGCGGTCGATGAACTCAGGGGGTATATTGCTGAGCGATATGGGGATGACAATTGTCCTCCACAGCCACGTATTTTTAAAACCAAATCTAAAAATGCGCAAGAAGCGCATGAAGCCATACGCCCAACATCCATTCGGCGCAACCCTGAGATGGTACAAGACGCGCTGACCCCTGATCAGTCAAAACTGTATGCCCTCATTTGGAAGAGGACCTTGGCCTCTCAAATGGCGGAGGCCTTGCTGGATACGGTAGCGGTTGATCTCAGTTGCGGTGAAGGCAATGTGTTTCGTGCCAATGGATCAACCGTTACATTCCCCGGTTTTTTGACTGTATATGAAGAAGGGCGTGATGATTCAAAAGAAGATGATCAATCGGGCGTTTTATTACCAGTGCTTCAGATTGGCGACAAGGTCTCGTTACTTGATTTGACTGCAACCCAACATTTTACCGAGCCACCACCACGCTATTCAGAAGCTTCATTGGTGAAAGCGCTGGAAGAGTTTGACATTGGCCGCCCCTCGACATATGCGGCTATTATTCACACCCTGCAACAGCGTGAATATGTCATTGTGGACAAAAAACGATTTTTCCCAACCGACGTGGGCCGTATTGTGAGTCGATTTCTAACGGATTATTTCACGCGTTATGTTGATTATAAATTTACAGCGAAACTGGAAGACACGTTGGATGAAGTGGCGCGTGGCGAGCGGGAGTGGGTTCCATTGTTGGAGGAATTTTGGCAGCCTTTTATCACGCAGATTCATGCGATTGATGAACAGGTTCAGCGCCGGGACGTGACCACTCAGGTTCTTGAGGACGCGTGCCCTAAATGCAGCAAACCGTTGTCTATTCGTTTAGGTAAACGAGGGCGCTTTATTGGTTGCACCGCGTACCCTGAATGTGACTATACCCAAGATTTAGGCGCCCAAGTTGGTGAAAAGACTGAACCTGAAGTAGTTGAAGGGCGTGTGTGTCCTGAATGTGCGGGTGCACTGCACATCAAAGTAGGCCGCTATGGGCGCTTTATTGGCTGCAGCTCCTATCCTTCCTGTAAATTCATGGAGCCTTTAGAAAAGCCAGCAGACACAGGTGTTCTGTGCCCAAAATGCCATGAAGCGAATATTCTTCAACGGAAATCCCGTAAAGGAAAGATATTTTACTCGTGTGCGACCTATCCAAAATGTGACTACGCATTATGGAATGAACCTATCGACAAAGCCTGCCCACAGTGTGCTTGGCCGCTTTTAACGGTGAAGGAAACCAAACGATCGGGTCGACAAATGATTTGTCCGCATGAGGGATGTAGTTATGTTGAAAAAGAATAATGTGTTTTCGCTTGACAAAGAGTCATGAAAATATAAGAATACAAGGGTAACATTTTAATAGTAATAGGCTTAGGAGCAGTAAAAATGGCAGAGAAAGTACGTGGTACCGTAAAATGGTTTAATGAGGGCAAAGGCTTTGGCTTTATCGAGTGTAATGGCAAAGACTACTTTGTTCACTTTAGCGCCATTCAAGGTGGTGGTTTCAAAACACTACAAGAGGGTGCCGCTGTTATGTTTAAAGCAGGACAAGGACAAAAAGGTCCTCAAGCTGAAGAAGTTGAAGTGGTATAGTCAACATCTAAACGCTTAATTTATTCTAAAGAGGTCGTGCTAGATTATTCTGGCAAGGCCTCTTTTCGTTTAAAAAAATGGTAATGACACATGATGTATCGACGAATGTTAAAATCTAAAATCCATCGCGCTTGTGTGACGCATGCGGATTTAGAATACGAAGGCAGTATCACTATCTCTCCGGAATTATTAGAAGCATCCAATATCTTGCCTTATGAGGCTGTTAATGTTTGGAATGTCACGGCCGGGACTCGCTTTGAAACGTATGCCATTGAAGGCCAGGCTAACTCAACAGCTGTCTGCGTTAATGGGGCTGCAGCACACTTGGTGACCCCTGGGGATATCATCATCATTGCATCGTTTGTTCAATTGACAGAAGAACAATGCTTGGCGTTCATTCCAACCGTTGTGTTTGTTGATGAGAAGAACCGAATACGCGAGCTGCGACCTGAGGTCTTACCGGCTCTGGTGTAGACAATAGCGCTTTCTTGGCTCTGTCGGGTTTCTAGTGGATCGGTTTATGCCTAAATTTCGAACCGTTGTAAGTCCACGTATAATCGCTGAAAAAGCGTATCAGTTTTCAATCATGCATACATCTATAAGTGGGAGGTTGGCCAGATGACTGGCCGACTTTACCAGACTCCAGTTCTTATCTTTCTATTTTAGCCGGCGATAGCACTAGGATGTTAAACTAAATGGCTCATTTTAAAAATCTGATCTACTAGGATCAGGATTCCGATAATAAGGACAAAGTATCCGAAGCCCACTTTAAGTTTGTTCTCATGAATCCGGGGAGAAAGGTAATACCCAAAAACCAATCCGGCGATGCCGAGGGACGTGATTGGCAAAAGACGCCACCATCCAACCGGCTGATTGCTTACGCTGATCAGGAATCCAAAAAGAGAATTTGCTGCTATGATCACAAGCGAAGTCCCAGCTGCGACCCGAATGCGCATGTGCAGGAGCAAAACCAGAGCCGGTATAATGAGAAATCCACCTCCTGCTCCGACAAAACCAGTCGCGCAACCGACCAGAAATCCCTTAATAGTGATGCTAAAAATGCCATGCTTGACCGGCTCTGATGTCGATAATTGAGGTTCGCCGGAATTAATCATGGCTCTGGAAGCGAAAATCATCAAAATGGCGAAGCTCATAAGGATGATCACGGATTTAGCAATGACGAGACCGCCCGGTCCGGCGATCGAATCCGGTATCCACGGCAACACAGCTTGTCTTGTGAAAAATACGCCGGCAAAGCTCGGGGCTGCGAAAGTAAAGCCAGTTTTGAAATCGACATAGCCACGCCTCACATTCATAGCGGCGCCGAGCAGGGCTGTCGTGCCTACGATAAATAGAGAATCAGTCGTGGCAAGTATCGCATCTTGCTTAAAAAAATAGACAAGGATTGGAACCGTAAGAATTGAACCGCCGGCGCCGATGACGCCAAGCGAGAGGCCCATGAGTATTGCGAAGAGATAACCCAGAAGCTCCATCGGGTTCATCGATTGAGCTTAAGCTTTTGATCGAGCCGTTTGAAAGCGTACATCCCGCCAAGCATGGCTATTACAAAAAGAGCTGGTCGCAATTGAAACGATGCCAGTGACGTTATCGCAGGCCCAGGGCAATAGCCAGCGAGCCCCCAACCTACTCCGAAAATGGCCGATCCAATAACAAGACTCGGGGTGATTTTGGATTTTTCGGAAAGGTGCCACGTTGGTGACAACAGAGGAGTCTTTCGCTTTCTGATTAATCTGTACGTGATAAAGTGAACAATAATGGCCCCAAGCATAACGAACATCAGCGATGGATCCCAGCTTCCAAAAATATCAAGAAATCCAATGATTTTTTCGGGACGGGTCATTCCAGAGATTCCAAGCCCTAAGGCGAAGATAAATCCAGCAAACAAAGCACTCAAATTATTTTTCATGGCAGAATTCCAACTTTTTTCAGCGCGAACACGGATAGTATCCCGAACCCTATGAAAAGCATGGTTGCAACGAGAGACCGCCTAGAGAGCCGACTAATGCCACATACGCCGTGACCGCTGGTACAGCCGCTACCAAGAACAGTTCCAAAACCGACGAGCAGCCCGGCTGTTACAACGGTCCAATTGCTTGTTGGCAACGACCCATTAAAACTGTCCGGTTTCAAGTAATAAAGGGTCAATCCGCCAATGAAAAGGCCCGATAGAAAATAAAATCGCCAGGACTTGTCTCCCTGTACCGGGTTGATTGTGCCATATAAAATACCGCTGATGCCGGTAACCCTGCCATGCCATAGCAGCATCAGAGAGACGGAGACACCTATAAGGATGCCGCCCCAAAATGCTTGAACCCATTCGATACTCACTCCGCCTCCGCCTCTGCTTTAGTTTAGATCTTTTCGATTGGAAAATGAGCCTCATGCCATCGAATCATCCCACCCACCATATTCGACGTATATTTGTAGCCAAGCTTCCGGCTTTCTGAAGTGGCCTNNGGACCAAGAGTTATAAGCTCTGCACCGCCGATGTGACCCAGTTCATTGTTGAATTCGTCTGGGCGCCTTACGTCAATCACTCTAATTTTTCCAAGGCTTGCATGAACTTTTTCAACAGAAACCTCGGGGATACCATCGCTCTCCGTTGGCAAAATGACGTTTGGATCCATGATTGTACCGCAAACCAAATTAGCAGGGACAGCCTCTTGAATCTTTTTTGGATTCGCGAGTTTTAGCTCGGACATGGTCTTGATAAAATCACGTTTCGTCCTATTCATCCCGATACGAGGATTAAATTTCTTTTCGAGTTCAATACTGGATGCTGTCTGTCCCCTATAGTCATGAGCTGGATAGACCTGCGTTTTATCCGGAAGCGTGAAGAGTTTGCGGTGTATGCTTTCATACAATTTATCGGAAGAACCCTGTTGAAAATCAGTTCGCCCTGTGCCCCTGATTAACAACGAATCGCCGGTAAAAACGCGCTCATCGAACACAAAACTCATGCAAGAGTTGGTGTGCCCCGGAGTGGCGATCGCCTTAATGCTTTTGCTTCCAAGGAGAAGCACTTGACCATCTTTTAGCGCGATGTCCACACAATCTACATGAGCGCCCTCACTGAGGGCGGACTTTGCGCCGGTTCGCTTTCGAATTTCTCCCGCCCCTGTAATATGGTCGGCGTGGACGTGGGTGTCTAAGACGTATTTTAGTTTTAAACCAAGCTCCTCAATGAGCTTCAAGTCGCGGTCAACTGTTTCGATGACGGAATCAATGATAGCCGCCTCCTTCGTCACGGGATCTGCGATGAGATAAGTGTAGGTCGATGACTCATATTCGAAGAGCTGATAGAATACGGCTTCGTGGTTCATGTGATGCTCCATTTAATATATTAAGTGCTAAGCTAATATATTCTAGCTCATATGGCTATATCTATGAGCGACAATATATTAGCTTAGCTGGCATGGTTCAAATGCAGTGAACCAAAAATCACGTCTTGAAGCGTGTTTTATTGGTTTGAGGCAGGGCTATTATCGTTCGCTAACGATTCGAAAACCAAGAGGAAAGAACATTGACGATTTATTGTTTATTGATGAACAGCTATCCGAAGACGAACGAATGATTCGTGACAATATTGCACGCTTTGTCACAGAAGATGTGCTGCCACAGATGGCTCATGCCTTTGATCAAGGTATTTTCCCGCGCGAATTCATTAGAAAAACAGCTAAATTAGGCTTATTAGGACTCACGCTGCCCGCAGAATACGGTGGTTCGGATGCATCGTATGTTGCATATGGGTTGGTGTGCCAGGAATTAGAACGGGGTGACAGTGGGTTACGTAGCTTTGTCTCCGTGCAAAGTTCATTGTGTATGTACCCTATTTATCGTTATGGTACAGAGGAGCAGAGAAAACGGTTTTTACCTGATATGGCAAACGGTGATGTGATTGGTTGTTTTGGTTTAACCGAATCTGACTCGGGATCTGATCCGGGTAGTATGCGCACGATGGCCAAGAAAGTAGCTGGCGGTTGGCGATTGAATGGTGCAAAAATGTGGATAACCAACGCGACCATTGCGGACGTTGCGATAGTTTGGGC
>DNVL01000028.1 GCA_003507515.1 Legionella sp. | reverse complement strand
GAAACATGTCCGCTGACTGCCTCGAAGCCTACGTGACAAGGCTTCGAGACAAGACGGTTAATCCTCTACACTACTTGACCCGCCGCCCACCCCGAAGCCCACGCCCATTGAAAATTATAGCCCCCTAACCATCCTGCCACGTCAATCACCTCGCCCACAAAAAACAAACCAGGCACTGTCTTCGCTTCAAAACGCTGTGAGGACAGTTGATTGCAATCCACGCCACCCAGTGTAACCTCAGCGGTTCGATAGCCTTCTGTTGCATTCGGTTTGATAGACCAACGCTGCAAGACCTGAGCCGCTTCTAGCAGTTGCTTGTCGTTGAATTGTTTCAGCGGCTTATCCAGCACGGTCGACGGATAAAATGCGCTCAATACACGTTTAGCGATATGCATACTCAATGCTGTTTTCAGATGGCTCTCTGGCGATTCTGTTCTGCCGTGGCGCAGGGTTTCATGCAAATCAAGGTCAGGTAATAAAACAATAGACACCTCATCCCCCGGGAACCAGTAGGAGGAAATTTGTAAAATAGCGGGCCCACTCAAACCGCGATGAGTAAACAACAACTGCTCGCGAAATGAGACGCCATTGCAGCTAACCACGCAGTCCACTGAAATACCCGCTAAAGAAGCCAATCGCTCTTTGTCATCTGTATGCAACGTCAAGNNAAACGGCACAAGGCCTGCACGTGTGGGGAAAACAGCCAGCCCAAATTGGGTAGCCAACTGGTATCCAAATGGACTTGAGCCCAACGTTGGGATAGATAATCCACCGGTAGCAACAACCAATGACTCGCAATGGTATGTTTCGTTGTTGCACTGAACAATGAAGCTGTCATTGATTTTTTCAACCGACCCAATGGCTTGGTTTAATGCCACTGTCACCCCGTTCTGTTTACATTCACTCAATAGCATATCGACCACAAGACTGGATTTTTCTTCACAAAATAATTGGCCCAATGTTTTCTCAAAATAAGCGATTTTATGCCGCTTTATCATCGCGATGAAATCCCACTGCGTATAACGACTGAGCGCTGACTTACAAAAGTGCGGGTTATGGGATAAGAATTGATCCGGGCTAGTATAGAGATTCGTGAAATTACACCGCCCGCCGCCTGACATGAGGATCTTTTTGCCTGCTTTATTGCTTTTATCTAAAATCAATACTGAACGGCCTCTCGCGCCCGCCTCAATACCGCACATCATCCCGGCAGCACCTGCACCAATAATGATGACATCAATCTTTTTCATTCATTTTATCCTTTTTCGGGCGAATAGCCCCGAACACGTTCAACGCCCTGTATTGTGGCGTGGTGAGTTGATCACGAAACACTACTATTTTTTTACATGAGTCCGCATTGGTTAGAGTCAATAACATAAACAAGCCCGCGTCAAAGCCGATGCAAACATGTTCATATCGGGTTTCTTGGCCGAAACGTCCCAACAACAGCCAATGATCGTTGTGGTGGCCCATGCTTGCAAACGCAGGCACTGGGATGGGGTTGCATGCGATACGCGCTATCGAGATCAGTAAAACAACGGTCATAGCCGTCATGATGACAAACGGCAAGGACGATTGAAACAACACATAGGCACCAAACGCGTGAAGCAAGCCCGCCAATTTGACGAAGTCCTTTGATTTACCCAGGGTTATCGTGAGATAAGATAAATGCAACAATGTCTCTTAACTCCTCATCAACAGGGGATTCATATCCCATAAACCAAGCATAAAGATCAGGATCTTGGGCGGTCAATAATTGCTCGAAAGATGCCACTTGTGTATCAGATAAGGAGTCCAAATGGTGTAAAAGAAATCGCTGAAGGATGAGATCCAGTTCAAGCATGCCACGCCGGCAATGCCACGTGAGTTTTGCCTTTTGCTGTGCAGAAATCATGGCGTATATCCTGAAATATAAAAGGCGTAATGCTACACTACAGAACTCAATAACAACAATCAAATGTGATACCTATGCCCTCATTTCTCGTAAACGCTCGTTCATACACAACATTCGCATCGATTCAAGAGGAGCTCACGCTTGAGCCGAATCAAAATTATTGGTTTGATTTATCTTATTTGGGATGTTTAAACGTCATGGGTGCTCGCGCCAGTGAGTTTTTACAAGGGCAATTAAGCTGCGATCTTCGTGAGGTAACACAAAACCAAATGCGCCAAGGTGCGATGTGTAATTTAAAAGGCCGGGTGATGGCACTGCTAGATGTCATCGATTGGCAAGGGCTCCATCTCATTCTACCGAACGACTTGCTCGCCGCGACACAAATATCCTTGTCTAAGACAGCGATGTTCTCTCAAGTAAAATTAGCCCCATCCACAACCTACCAACCCTTTGGTTTTTATTTGAAAAATCGAGAGGACTTCATCCCCTTTGAAGCACAACTACCGGACGAACCGCATCACGTCGTGCAGCATGAAACCTATTGTTGCTACCATTTAGGCGCAGGATTTTACATTTTTCTGCTCGATAAATCCGATGCAAACGCCATCACCAACACGTTTATTCACCGTGGTCAATGGCGCGGCTCACTCGCCTGGCATGCATTGCAACTTCAACAATCCCGCATTGAAATATACCCAGAATCACGCGGCTTGTTCCTCCCCCACCGCTTGAGATTAGACCTGTCGGGTTATTTAAATTTCAATAAAGGCTGTTATAAGGGACAAGAAATCGTCGCTCGCATGCATTATCGAGCAAAGCGGACGCATGCATTAAAGCAAGTAACGCTTCAGATGAATGAGCCACCGCAATCAGGGCAACGATTGATGGACGATGATGGCGCTGAGATAGGCGAGCGCATTGATTTTTGTCCTATAGGAAACGATCGTTATCTGTGTGTCGATAGCATTATATGTTAGCCTGGGAGAAACTAGACGAGAGCGCGTGGGATAGTTCGCCACGCGAAGTCT
Organism: Legionella sp.; assembly: GCA_003507515.1. Taxonomy (GTDB): domain Bacteria; phylum Pseudomonadota; class Gammaproteobacteria; order Legionellales; family Legionellaceae; genus DDPF01. The sequence continues at coordinate 104 of DNVL01000028.1, read as the reverse complement.
CGTCCGTGAGGAGCGCTTGATTGCTCTCCACCTCAAGGCCCAGATAATCGTGCTCTGTATAACGTTGACGTAAGGCCTGTGTCAATCCGTCGCTGTTTCCTCGG
>DNVL01000023.1 GCA_003507515.1 Legionella sp. | reverse complement strand
TTTCTGTAGATGCGAATAAAAACGTACTGCCCGCACAAAGCAATGCCATGAAGCCCAGCAACCATCGAACGCTATATTTATCAACCAAGGTGCCCACCGGGATTTGCATGGCAATATAAGACAGCGAAAAGGCGGAGGAGAGCAACCCCAATTGGTAGGCGTTGATATGAAAGGCTTGAATCAGCTCTTTCACCAGAACACCCGGGGAGACCCTCACAATGTATTCAAAAAAGAAAAACGAGGCGCCTAATGCCCATACAAACCAAGCATAATGGCTATTTTTTTGAATCATTTGCCCACTCCTCGCCATTAAGCTATTTTATAGATGGTTAACACAATGCTCGGGATCGCAGGCACATGTTTCGTGGCCGGCAAGAAAAGCAAACCCAATGCAGGGTTGCTTGCCGCAAAGCCGATTCCAACCGTGTCGCCTGCTTTGATCGAAAGCACGCTCTGTATGACTAAAGCACTAGTTGTTCCTTTTAAAACAGACTGCCTTGTCGTGGTATTCGGTACGGGCTTCCAATTTTTCAACATCCATAAATCAACATCACCCGTCGCATCAGAATGTTGTGGAATGCCAGCAATCTGCCCTGCAGCCATTACAAAATAGATGCCATCTTCGTGAAATGTGACCTTGTTCCGAACCGTCTCAATGCCCGCTTGGCCCGCCACAACGTCAAATACAGCCACATTTGTAGCACCCGTTGCAGCTTGTGTCACAGCGCTCGATAACTGAATATACGCACCTGCATTGTTGGCATACGCGCTTAAGTGAAGAAACCCCATCACCAAAGCACAGCTCACCAGGCCCATTCGTTTCAATGTATTCATGAATACACTCCTTGTTAACTCATTATCTGCTTTACTGAACGTATCATTCTGCGGCCAATATATCAATCTATCGCTTGCGGTGCAAATTAAAGGCGAATTTTCGCACAGTATGATATGATGAACGCGCTTGCCACTGATCACCAAAGCAATCATATGACTGTATTACAAGGCCTTTTTGTGGTATTTTCCAATTCAAATAGACGTAAGAGACGTAAGAGACAAAACCTGCATGCCCATTAATACTGCCATTTTGACCAAAGAACATTTAATGCTCGCGTTGGAATCATCCAATATGAATATTTGGGATTGGGATGTTCATACCAATAAAATCATCGAATATGGCCATTTTGCACCATTAGCCTATGCCCGCCCGGATGACAAAGAAGGTTCTCTTGAGGTTTTTATCAGCAAAGTGCATCCATTTGACAAAGAAAAGCTCATGGATGCATTTGATCAATGCCTTGAAAATAATGTGCCGTTTGAAATGGAATACCGGGCATATATTACACCGGATAGATTCGATTGGATGAGCGGCCGGGGCAATGTCGTGAAAGACGAGCAGGGAACCACGGTGCGAATGATAGGCTCCGTCAACATCATTACCCGACGTAAAACAGCAGAAGAAGCATTAAAGCTGCATCGAACCCAGCAGGCAAATGTGAGTCAGATATCCTATCTGAATGAAATAACGTCTGTCTTGGCCCATGAATTAAACCAACCCCTGACGTCCGTTAAAAACTATATTAGCGGTTGTGTTCGTCGACTCGAGCAAACGCCATCCATCAAAAGCGAATCCATTCTAGATGCAATGCATCACGCCTCAAAAGGAATATCGCTTGCCGGAGACATCGTTCACCGAATGAAAAATTTCATTCGAACCGGTACGACCCATTGTGAGTTACATCTCATACGTGAGGAAATATTGGGTGCTATTTCCATGATAAAGTATGAAAATTCCAGCTATCCCGTGCCGTTTAAATTCACCTATACGCACGCCATTAACCAGCTCTTGTGCGATAACCTTCAAATTCAGCAAGTTTTGCTCAATTTGATGCGCAATGCCGTCGAATCCATCAAAAAATCGAATGTAGAAAAATCATTGATTACGATTCATCTGGCACGAGAAAATGAAAGCCATATAAAGGTCAACATCCATGACAATGGGGGAGGCATTCCCAAAGGGAGCCAAAATAAATTATTTGCACCTTACTTTACGACCAAGCCAAACGGGATGGGAATGGGGTTGTGCATTAGTCGCAGCCTGATTGAAGCGCATGGTGGGCATCTTGTGTTTAAGCCTCAGAAGAAACCAGGCGCGTGCTTTCAATTTACGTTGCCACTGATCGTGGATGCAATTAAATGACTGAATTGAACAACACCGTTTTTTTGGTGGAGGATGACGTGAGCGTACGCAATTCTCTGCAGTGGTTATTGGAATCCGTCCAACTCATCGTCAAATCCTATGCTAGCGGTCAAGCGTTTCTAAAAGACCGCAGCATCAACACGCGAGGTTGTTTAATCACCGATGTGCGCATGCCTGGCATGAGTGGCTTGGAATTAATCGACGAACTGAACGCAGCGGGGTATGTATTGCCCATTATCGTCATCACCGGTCATGGTGACATTGCAATGGCCGTGCGCGCCATGAAATTTGGCGCCATTGATTTCATTACGAAGCCCTTTGATGATCAATATTTGATCGACCAAGTTCACCAAGCATTGAAAAAAAATTCTCCACCGCCTGCTTTCATGACAGCACAGACCACTCTATCCTTGGAGTTTGCACGCCTTACGCCGCGTGAACACCATGTCATGTTGCTCATTATAGATGGAAAACTCAATAAACAAATCGCCAATGAGCTCAACATAGGCCTCTCGACAGTGGAGTTACATCGTGCCCGTATCATGAAAAAAACAAACGCCAATAGCATCGCTGAGCTCGTGAAAAAATGGATGATGTTAACGTCGGGATTGGCTCTAGAAGGACGCAGGCTCCTAGGCGCATGTCAATAATGATGCGAAAACAAAGTTTTTAACGACAACGCATCATCATTAATATATTGTATAATACGCATTTATCAACCAGATCGGCGAATGGAATTGTTGAAAATTGTTGGCTTTATCGGTGCATTCCTTATGAGCAGCTGCCTTCTAGCCGCAGCCCCCACCCTATCGCCTATGGAAACAGCTCCCGCCACGGCATTGCATCCGTCAGTCACACAGGTCAACATGGCGCAACAGCGCCTGACAAAAGCGATAAAAAACCCAGAGTACATGCTCGACCATTGGGTCAACTTGCCCACATCGCCTTCGTCCCACGGGGGTAAAACGCGGCAGTTGGACATTAAAGAAGCGATTCTATTGGCATTGCGCTATAACTCTAATATTCAAAACGCCGAGCTCGACCGCATTATTCAACGCTACCAACTGCGTCTCGCACACAATGAGTTCGAACTGCAATATGCGCTGGCAGGCCAAGCAGGCGTGACCAATAGCCGATACAGCGGCGTGGGTACAGGGGCCACACAAAATTACATGGCGTCGCCTGAATTCGATTTAAAAACAAAATACGGCAGCCGCGCTGCATTAAAAATGGACAACAGTGCTGTATCCATTGGCGATTATAACCCGCTGCTAAACTTCACCTTCACACAACCCCTGTTACGCGGATTTGGCGCCGCCACCAATGAAGCAGGCCTTTTGGATGCGATTGACAGTGAAACATTGAACAAGCTCAACCTAAAACAATCGGTCATTGACCAAATTACACAGGTCATTACCGCCTACCGCGCCTTAATATTAAGTGGGAACAATTTTAAAAATCAACAACGGCAACTGGCAGAAGCGCACAAATCATATGAAATCAATGAAAAGAAAATAACCGCAGGCCAGCTGGAACCCACTGCAAACATTCAACAGTCGTATCAAATTGAATCGCTTAGCCTAATGGTAGAGCAGGCTGAAAATGATTTTAAAACATCCGCTCAAAATTTATTAGAATCCATTGGACTTGATCCCGATATGCGGCTCTCTGTTCCTGATGATGTAAACCTGGACAATATGGATATACCCGATGTCAATGCATCCATCACCCAAGCATTGACACACAATGCACAATACCTAGCCTTGCAAGCGGGGATCCGTGCCGATGAACGGGCCTATACAGTCGCTAAAAATCAACAATTGTGGCAACTCGATTTAACCACCAATGTGCAAACGGGCACCATGACCGGTGTGGATAGCAATAGCAAAGGGCTGAAAGGGATCTACAGCGGCAATAATATCACCGAGTCTGCGAACGTGATGCTGACGATCCCATTAAATGACATCAGTCGCCGTAGCGCGCTCATTTCGGCAAAAATTCGTTTGGAAAAAGACCGTTTAAATTTAATTGCGGCGAAGCGTGCCTTGATCACCATGATAAAAAATACCATCAATACGATAGAAAGTTTGGCAAAACGGCATGCCTTGGCGAAACGCCAGGTTGAACTGGCAGCCGAGTCCTACGCATTGGAAAAGAAAAAACAACAAGCGGGCATTGCCAGCGCGTTGGACGTGAACAATACGCAAAATCAATGGATTCAGGCACAAATGGGCTTGATCGGTTCAAAAGTTGCCTACCTCAACCAAGTGTCAGCGCTGCAACGCATATTGGGCACCACCTTGGATGAGTGGCACATTCAGTTGAGGTACGGTGGATGAAAAAGATAATCGCGGCTCTCCTGTGTTCAAGCGTACTGCTGGCGTGCAGTGGGCCTGGAACACCTCCAAAAAACACCCCCAAAACGTGTATCGTCAAGCGCGCGTCGGTCCATAAAACGCTCTATTTCACAGGTACCCTTCAGCCGCTACACGAAAGCACCTTAACAAGCCCTGTGGATGCTGTCATTGAGTCCATGGCCTACCACTATGGCGAGTCCGTTAAAAAAGATGCCGTGGTATTCACCTTGAATTCAGCTGAATTGCAACGACAATACAATGAAACGATCACTGAGTATCTCAAATCCAAAGATAGTTTTACCATTGCAAAGGCCAAGTTCACCGGCACAAAAGACTTGTGGTCCGCCGGTCTCATCTCCAAAAACAATTACTTAAGCGAAAAATCGAACCTCAACACCGCGCGCGTGACCTTGATGCAAACCACACGGAAACTGTCTGAAATGCTCGAAAAAATGGGCGCAGGCGATGATGATAGCCTATCGAGCTTGAGCTTTGAAGCGTTTGACAAGGTGCGCTTAGCGCTCACCAGTCAGCACAATTTAATTCGCCTGCCAGCACCTCACGCAGGGATATTGCTTTATCCCCCCAAAACAGCGGACAGCACAGCCGGCCATATGACGATTGGCTCCGCCATTAAAGCCGGCGAAGTGCTCGCGTTAATTGGTGACCTCAGTGGCGTGAGCGTCAACATTGATGTGCCTGAAGTGGACATTACCCATATCAAAGAAGGCATGCCAGCCGTCATACACGGCGTGGCTTTTGGTCAAGAGACGCTGCATGGCGCCTTGGTGAGCATCAATGCGCAAGCCTCCAGTAGCAGTAGCGGTGCCCTGCCCTCCTTTACGGCCATCATTGAGGTCAAATCCTTAACAAAAGCCCAGCAATCATTGCTAAAAGTCGGCATGAGTGCCGCCGTCGAGCTGCAAGTGGATAGCTCTGATAAATTGCAAATACCGATTGCCGCCATTCAGCAAAAACAGGGCAAGAGCATGGTGCAACGACGCGACCCCAAAGGGATATTTCGTCTTCACCCCATCGTAACGGGACCCGCTCTTGGGGATAACGTGGTGGTTGAGTCTGGATTGAAGGCCGGCGAGGTCATTTTATGCCCTTGATATCATTGGAAAATATTGTAAAAAAATATCAAATTGACAGCATAGAAAGCACCATATTAAAAGGCGTGTCACTCACCATCGATGAAGGAGACATGGTGGCCATTGTCGGGGCATCAGGCTCTGGAAAATCCACCTTGATGAATATCATTGGCCTCTTGGATAAACCCTGCCAAGGGCACTATTATCTGCAAGGGCAAAATGTAGCCCAATTGCGAGATGATGAACAAGCCACCGCACGAAACCAATGCATGGGGTTCGTGTTTCAGCAATTTAATTTACTCCCACGCCTCACTGCCCTTCAAAATGTAGCACTTCCTTTAACCTACCGAAGCCATGTCTCGCCGAGTCAAATCAAACAACACGTACTCGATGCCTTGGAGCGTGTGGGCATGCGTGCCTTTGCAAAGCATCGTCCAACGCAAGNNGCGGATGAGCCCACTGGCGCATTGGATTCGGCCACCGGCAAAGAAATCATGGATTTGTTTCACGCATTAAACCATGAAGGGCGCACCTTCATCATTGTCACGCATGATGAACACGTTGCTGCACAGTGCGCGCGGCGTATCATGCTGGCTGACGGCCAAATCGTCACGGTATCGAAGCCATGAGGCTAACAGGCCATATTCAACAAGCGCGTCTGAACCTGCTGGCGTCAAAACTACGCTCATTCCTCGCCGTCTTAGGTATATTGGTGGGGACGGCTGCCGTGGTTGCATTGATCAACTGTGGCCAATTGGCGACCGAAAAAGCCTTGGCGCAATTCAAAGCACTGGGCACCGATTTGCTCGCCATTTCCGTGTTTCAGCGCAATACGGAGGGCGTGACGGGAGGAAAAAATGAAATCACCCTTCACGCGTGGCGTCGGCTCCCCAGCATGATCCCGGAAATAGTGCAGTTAGCCCCCTACAGTACGGCTTATCAACCCATGACCTTTCAAGGAAAGAGCCTCAGCGGCGTGGTGATTGGCGCGGATGAATCCTTGGCGCGTATTTTGCACATGGAAATGGCCTCCGGCCGATTCGTTTCATCCGTTGAATCGTTTGAGCATGTGTGTGTGATAGGAAACCGAATCGCCGAGCAATTGAAGCAGGTGAGTCTCGACCCACCCATCGGCAAGCAATTACGCATGGGTCAATCGTTGTGTACTATCATTGGGATCATCAAGCCATGGAAAGAAAATGGATTTTTTAATGAAGACATCAATCAAGCCGTTATCACGCCCATTGCGGGCATGGCCTTGATGAACAAGGACACCAAAATCAACAATGCGGTTATTTTATTAAAACCCAACAGCCCGATTGACGAGGTGATAGAGCAACTCACCGATCGCATTCGACTCCTAGCACCAAAGCTCAATGTATTCGTACGCAGTGCCAAGCAAATCATTGCGAGCATGGAGAGCCAAGGGCGTATTTTCACCTTGCTGCTCGGCGTGATTGGTAGCATTTCACTCTTGGTCGGCGGGATAGGAATCATGAATGTGATGCTGGTCTCTGTGAGTGAGCGTAAAAAAGAAATCGGTATTCGCAAAGCGGTCGGGGCTAAAAGCCGTGATATTCAAACCTTATTTTTAGTGGAATCGGTCATGTTATCCTTATTAGGAGGATTGCTCGGGGTCATCATTGGGTCCATCCTGACCTGGATCATTGCCTATTTCAGCCAGTGGCCTTTTACCCTTTATGTGCTGCCTGCCCTTTCAGGCTTTGCGGTGTCCGTGACAACGGGTGTCTTTTTTGGGTTTTACCCAGCGCTACGCGCAGCACGATTGGAGCCTATCGAATCATTACGCAGTGAATGATCGGATCGGCTCAGGCCTATTATTGATGGAGTGTTTTTACATACTGATAACTCGTTGTCTGGTTCGCTTTGCCCGTTTTAGGGTCAATGCTTGAGCAGGTGTTGCTAACGTAGTTGACTGTACATGCATTGTCTCTGTTAATAGACCAGAATGACACCAAGCCCATATTTTTTTGAATCGCAAATTGCTTCAGTGCAGCAGCATCCGCAAGGGTGAAATTCAAGGGTATGGTGTCATTTAGTCCAATCATGGGGGTTACGCCGATGCGTTGCCATAATAGAGCGTCACTTTGTGTAGGATAAAGTGCTTTTAATTGGCCAAATGTTGCATTTGCTGCATCAATTGCATAAGCCCCCATTGTTTTCGCGGTGAAGCTTGGGCCGTAATCCATGGCCATGACGTTGACCAAATAGTTGCTGAGTCCATTGGCTTTCGCACGCGAAAGGACGTTGCTGCCGCCACTGACCAAACCATAAGGCATAACGGGTAGCGTAAAACTTATCTTTAGATGAGGATGTTGCTGTTGAATGATCAACAATGCCTGCATCATTTGATCCAGTTGCGCATTGTTGGTTTGCATCGCGTTTTCAATGTCAAAATCCAATGCATCGGGTTGATACGCTTGAATGACCGTTTGATAGGCTTGAACAAGCGCCGTTTTTGACGTGCAGGTTTGTTCTAGATAGGTTCCGGCGGCTCCACCAAAAGCAACCGTGAGCTTGACCCCTTGTTTTTTCAATTGACTGAGCACGCTCATGCCATACCCCGTTGGCGTGTTAGCGACAGGGTAATACCCTCCCCATGAACCGGCACAAGTACCCGCTGAGGTAATAAACGCCAAGTGCAAGCTGTTTACGCCTGAATTTTTGACCAGATTGAGCAACCCCATGGGTTGCAATGAACCGCTTGCATTATCCCAAAGGGTAATATCATTGAGTGTCGTGTCTACATAAGGACTGACTTCGGTCGTGACGACCTGCTTCTTATAAACCACACTAACCACGCTTGGGGCAACCGATTGAATTAATAATGAGCCAGGGGTAATCGTTGGCAAATACACACCACTACTGTCTGAAACGCTCATTGCCGTGAGTTGGTATTGACGATTGGTGGGTAATAACCAGCTCAAGTTACTGTTATTTTCGCTCGATTTTTGATAAGCATGACCGCTATTATCCGTTGCCGTCAATTGTGCTTGTTGGGTGACGGGTAATCCGGATAAATTAACCGGAACAGCAACCGAAGGTATAGGCGATGCGGTTGGAAATGAGATGCTTAAGTTAACAGGCGTTACACCGGTGACATTCACGCTACTGCTGGGTGCAAAGGATGCAACGTACATATTATTTAACCCCGACAGGTTATCAATTGTAAATTGATAGTTATGTCCAATCTGTAAATTATTAAACGAGGTTGTTCCAAGCCATGCAATGCTTTGTTGAGGCAATGCAAGGTTACTGGTGACATCTTTTACCTGAAGAATGGGATTGCTTAAACTCTCAGGATTGGCCTGATGAAGCGATGCTGCAATGCTTCCATACTGAGCTGATTGCGTATAACCAATACTCACCGTTTGTTGTGTGGCAGAATTCAAATAAACACTGGCGGGCGAGGCAAGGCCCACCCAGGTTGCACCGTTTAAACCAATGGACTTGACGCTGATTTGATATGCACCATAAGGTACATTCGTTAAAAGGGCTTGCTGTCCCCATTGACCATTGGTGACCTCTTTATTGAACGTTGATCCATTAGAAACCGTGACTGTCGATGGGGTCGCAATGCCCGCATTGGGTGCACTCGAATACTTGATCGCAATCGTTCCTGCTTGCACAACCATCGGCGCTAGCGGGTAAAAAGTCAATGCGTCAATGGTGGCTTGGGG
>DNVL01000141.1 GCA_003507515.1 Legionella sp. | reverse complement strand
TGATTTAATTTACCTGACCCAGCCTGATAAGTTTCAGGCGATTATTGAGGACGTGCGTGAGTGTGTGGCGCGTAAACAACCGGTGTTGGTGGGTACTGCATCCATTGAAGCGTCTGAGCTATTAAGCGATCTGCTTCAAAAAGCAGGCATTCAACATCAAGTATTAAATGCCAAGTTTCATGAAAAAGAAGCGCAAATCATTGCCGAAGCAGGGCGCCCAGCCGCGGTGACTATCGCGACCAACATGGCCGGCCGCGGAACGGATATCGTGCTCGGCGGAAGCTTGGCGGCGGAACTGGCTTATTTGCCAGAAGATGCGCTAGATGCAGATAAAAAAGCGCTGAAAGAAGATTGGCAGCGCCGTCATGATGAGGTGCTGGCGGCCGGCGGCTTACGCATTATCGGATCAGAACGCCATGAGTCACGTCGAATTGACAACCAGTTGCGGGGTCGCGCGGGCAGACAGGGTGATTTTGGCAGCAGCCGATTTTATTTATCGCTGGATGATAACCTCATGCGTATTTTTGCATCAGAGCGAGTGGCATCCATGATGCGGCGTTTGGGCATGAAGCCGGGCGAACCGATTGAACATAACTTGGTAACAAAGGCCATTGAAAACGCACAGCGAAAACTAGAAGGTCATCATTTTGATGTGCGAAAGCAATTGCTAGGCTATGACAATGTGGCCAATGATCAACGTAAAGTGATCTACTCGCAGCGTGCCGCCATCATGGGGATGCTTGATCCGGCTGAACCTGTAGACAGTATGCGAGAAGAGGTCATGCAAGCGTTGACTGATGTGTATATTCCGCCACAGAGTCTAGAAGATCAATGGGATCTGGATCGTTTAAGCCAAATTTTGGCCGATGATTTTAAATTGGAGGCACCTATCCGGCAGTGGATTGAGGCAGATCATACCATACAGCCTGAGCAAATAAAGGAAAGAATCAGCACGTTATGCCGGACAACATATCAAGAAAAAGCGCAGCACGTGGGGCGTGAAATGTTTGCTCAATTTGAAAAGTCAGTGATTTTACAAAGCATGGATCACCATTGGCGTGAGCATTTAGCCGCCATGGATCATTTGCGGCAGGGCATCCACTTGCGTGGCTATGCACAAAAAGACCCCAAGCAAGAATTTAAACGCGAAGCCTTTACGTTATTTTCTTCGATGTTGGATGAGTTAAAATATGACATCATCAAGTTGCTTTCTTCCGTTGACATTTCAAATGAAGCGGACGTGAATGCGGTTGAAGAACAGCGTCGAGCAGAACAAGCCCAAAGCATGCAATTCCTTCATGCACAAGACGCTGGCGCCGCGTCTGAAGAGTATAATGAGCCTGCCATTACAACGTTTAAACGGGATGACAAGAAAGTCGGTCGAAATGATCCCTGTCTGTGTGGCTCAGGTAAAAAATACAAAGCGTGTCATGGGCGCCTTGCATGAGGGTAGCGGTAGCCCTTGTCATGGACAAGCAGCGTGTACTGATCACTCAGCGCGCGCGACACAAACCACACGGTGGCTTGTGGGAATTTCCTGGTGGCAAGATTGAGCCAGGTGAAGCGCCCCTTGCAGCATTGATTCGTGAAGTGAAAGAAGAAGTCGGCTTGGATGTGCTTCAAGCTGATTTTTTGTATCCAATGGATTACGCCTATCCCCATCAGGCCGTTCAGCTATTGATCTATCGCGTGAGTGAATTTCAGGGGGAGGCCATGTGTTGTGAAACACAGATGGATCTCCGTTGGGTTGATAAAACCGATTTGCACGCGTTTGAGTTTCCAGAGGCCAATCAGCAAATCATCGCACGCATGTCAGCAGGTCCCCTATATTTGGCAAATCGCTAAATCAACCGTGGTATTCTCATGCGCTACTTCTAGCATGCTCATCGCCTCGCACAATCGCAAGGTCAACCCATGATGACCAAATTGCATTTTAGGCACGAGCCCGCAATGCGTATCCATTCGTAACATGATCAATTGGCATGCCGGCTTCGCGGGGAGTGAGCGTTGATAAAACCCATTTAAAAGCGCTATTGTTTCAAACTCAGCTGTATTTCTGAGCAGTGATAAATAAACAGTGACGGTATCTTCCAATGTCCGCAGATGCATCAGCCATGTTTCGATGTCGCTTTGCCGGCGTGATGCGTCATTCTCTAACCAAAGCAGTAATTGAGGGGAGTCCAGTTCACAATCGCCACTGTGTTTGGGATGCGTGAGCTGAATAGACTGCAAAAAGAGATCTTGATGAATGGTTTCCCCAAATCGCCCAGCCATATGGTTTAAAATTTGTACTTGAACAAAGAGGCTGGCATAAACGGCATGAGTGATACGGCCTTGCGACTTATTTAACAAATGCTCCATGCGCATGAGTTCTTTGATAAATCTGCTTTTCAGTTCCGGTTTTTCAATTAGTTTGATGATTTCAATGATGTTTTTTATGGCGTAATGATGGATGATGGGGTGGGTTTCGTGCCGAGCTTGCCCGATCGCTAAAAAAAGACGCTCAAGCCGCAAAGCGATTTTAGAAAGGTAATGAGGTGCTAATTGAAAAATAATGCGGTCATGCTGCATACGTTACTGCCATCCTTAGCGTTGATGACAAAGACTATCATATATTTTATCGTTTATAAATGGTAAAATTATTGCCTGTTACCGACATCAATAGTTCCCATGTGGAAATTTTTTTATCAACTAGCCTCCCCTAAAACGTTTTATCGTCTGACGGGCCGTATGATCCCAGGGCTTTCGATGGTTGCATGTGTTGCTTTATTCACGGGCTTGCTCTGGGGTCTGGCATTTGCGCCGCCTGATTATCAGCAGGGGGATGCCTTTCGTATTATTTATGTTCACGTCCCCTGCGCCTTTTTGTCCATGATGCTGTATGCGGGCATGGGCTTTCTGGCCGTGTTGTTATTGGTTTGGCGCATTAAATTAGCGGGTGTGATGTTGAGCGTGTGCGCTCAAACGGGTGCGTGCATGGCCTTTCTCGCACTGGTGACGGGTAGTATTTGGGGCAAGCCCATGTGGGGGGCATGGTGGGTATGGGATGCTCGATTGACCTCTGAGTTGATCTTGTTGTTTCTCTACGCGGCCATTTTGGCAACAGGGAAGGCATATCCTAACAAAGAACAAGGCGATAAAGTGGTTGCCATTTTAACGTTGGTCGGTTTGGTGGATTTGCCGATTATTCATTACTCGGTGTATTGGTGGAATACGTTGCATCAGGGCTCTACGTTATCGGTTTTTTCCAAACCGAAGATTGATGCCAGCATGTTGTATCCCTTGTTATTGACGCTAATGGGGTTGTCTCTCTATTGTGTGTTGGTTATTTTGCTACGGGCACGCAATGAACTCTTGTGGCGCGAGCGTCGCCAGAGGTGGGTTTTTGTGTTGATTGAGCGAGGGGCGAGATGCGTGCATTGATGAACTGGTTTTTAATGAATGGGTATGCGGCCTACATATGGCCAGCATATGGTGTCGTTTTTGGGGTGTTAACGATGAATCTGGTGTTGATTAAACGGCAACGCAATCGATTGCGTAAACGACTAGAGCAATGGCTTATGAGGCAGAACAATGACGCCTGCACGTAAGCGCAAAATAGGCATGATCGTGCTGCTCATCACAGTGATAAGCATTGTGGTGGGGCTCGTGCTCTATGCTCTGCGTCAAAACATCAGTTTGTTTTATACACCGACTCAAATAGCGCAGGGAGATGCGGTGGATGGTCGCGCGATTCGTGCGGGTGGCATGGTGGTTCCGGGAAGCATTCTGCGTGAGGCGTATGGATTAACGGTTCATTTTAAAATCACCGATTATCAAAACACGGTAGACGTGGTTTACCGTGGCATTTTACCTGATTTATTTCGAGAAGGACAAGGCATTGTGGCCTTGGGCCAGCTCATCGATCATCAACATTTTCAGGCGACTAGTGTGCTGGCAAAACATGACGAGAAATACATGCCGCCTGAGGTACAAGATGCGCTGGATAAGCGCCACGAAAAGGCACCCGCATGACGGCTGAACTCGGTTTATTTTCATTGGTATTAGCGCTCTTATTCTCACTGCTGTTGGTTTTGTTGCCCACCTGTGGGTTGGCGTTGAATAAGCCCAAATGGATGGCGTCGGCACCGGTTTATGTGTGCAGGCAATTTGTCTTTGTGTGCATTGCGTATGCTTGTTTAACGCTTTGTTTTTTGCAAGATGATTTTAGTGTTTCGT
>DNVL01000131.1 GCA_003507515.1 Legionella sp. | reverse complement strand
TTTTTACGGCATGGTAGGCTTCAATAATAGCTTGCATGCCACCAACAGCGTGATTGGCAATGTTGTGATTGACACCTTTAAATCCATAATGAATGCCCGTGTACGCCAATACGTTGTTTGGCAAAATGCGAAGCAACCAGGTGGGATGCACCTCACTAAACAGTTGCGTGGCAAAGGCTTGCATGTTCCCGCCTGTTTTTGCAATCAGGGGTAAAAAATCATATTGTTGGTAATATTTATTGCCAGGCGACCCGACAAAAACTGCCGTTTCATCATTAAATACGTCGGTTGATTCCAGTGTTTCGCGATAGGGTATCAGCTGGCTGTGATCCACCGCTTGCATCGCGACATTGATCCCTAAGACATCTTGGCGGGAAATCACTTTCATCAATTTTCTATCAGGCAACATCTTGGCTGGCTGGTAGTCTTTTAATTCGCCGCCTAACCGGTGTGTCCAGGTGGACACATCCCATTGTTTGATCTCATCAATGCCGTATTCACCGGCAAGAACCGCGGCCCAATTGTCATCAGCCGTCGCACCTGATGCGGTTAACGCACTTAATCCAGTAATAAAAACGCGATGGATATCCCTCATTTTTTCGCTCCTCGGAATTCAGGATGCTTGAACAGCAAACAACTATTCGATCCTCCAAACCCAAATGAATTAGACAAAACCGCACCCAATGTTTTTTCTCGAGGCCCTTCCACAACATAGTCCAAATCACAATCCACGTCAGGCGTGGTTAAATTAGCCGTCATCGGAATCATACCGCTTTGAATGGATAAAACGGAAAAAACGGCTTCCAGCGCACCTGCTGCTGCAATCAAATGCCCGCTTTGGCTTTTCGTAGAACTCACCGGTAATGTATACGCACAGCTGCCAAAAACAGCTTTGATAGCGTTGGTTTCGCTCAAGTCATTCATCTTGGTAGAGGTGCCGTGCGCGTTAATGTAATCGACATCGGATGCCTTCACTCCCGCATCGCGCAATGCGCACTCAATCGCTTGGATAGCACCATCTCCATTGGGATGAGAATCCGTGATGCGATAGGAGCTGAGGGTATTGCCTTCGCCTGCCAGTTCCGCATAAATATGCGCCCCACGGGCTTTTGCCGAATCCCACGCTTCTAAAATAAGAAATGCAGCCCCTTCCCCCAGCACAAACCCATTGCGTGTGCCGTCAAATGGACGACTGGCACTCTGCGGCGTGTCATTGTAAGTTGACAAGGCTCCCAACAAGCAAAAACTGGACACACCCAATGGACTTATCATCGAATCAAACCCACCCGCCAGCATGTAATCGGCATCTCCGCGGCGAATCACGTTCAACGCCAAGCCCAATGCTTGCCCACCCGATGCGCAAGCGGTATGCACGGAACTGGCATACCCTTGAATGCCAAATTGTTGAATCAACAAAGACAAACCAGTGTTTGACGTGGTCTTGCCAAAATCAACCAATTGGTTAAATTCGGTTGAAGATGCCTGCAGCTGTGCCCAATTGACATCACCATCGGTTGCGCAAGTGCGCTGAAAACGCTGTAAATATTCAAATTCTGCCGTCATCATGCCGCTTCCAGTCACAACGCCCCAACGAGCAGCTGTTTGTGCCGTAGGAGCAATGCCCGCATCGTCAAATGCTTGAACTGCAGCATCCAGGGCAAAATGGGTGAGGGGCATGGCATAACGATTGTGTTTAGTAGCCAAAGCGCGGGCAGGCATAAACTGTTTCACTTCAGCAGCTATTCGCGTAGGAAACGCACTGGCATCAAATTGTCGAATCTCAGCAATGCCCGATTGACCCGCCAATAGGTTATTCCATGTGGACTGAACATCATTTCCCAATGGAGAAACCACGCCCAGTCCTGTGATGGCTACACGCCGTTTTGTCGTCATTATCAGTCCTCTTTCACCGTCATTACCACATCCAATACACAAACGCGTTTACCATCCACTTCACTGCGAACCGTTAAAACCAATGCATCCGCATCGTGTCGCTTAACCGACATATGCGCCATTAAGACGTCCCCTGGGTGAACAAACACATTCATCTTCATTTTTCGCAGTTCATGGATTTGATACGTTTCATCAAACGATGCGCGGGCGACAAATTCACGCGCTAAATTCAAGGCGCATTCCAGCAACACGGTCATGGGTAATACCGGTTTATTGGGAAAATGGTCAGGAAAATAGGGAGCTGCGCGCGTGATTCGTTTTTCGGCACACAATTGAACCCCAGGATCACTTGAAATAATGCGATCGAAAACCATGGAGTATACGGGATGCAGTGCTTCCACGAAGCCTGTATTGGGGTATTGATCGACCTCAGCCAACAAAGGCCAAGCGCCCGGCCTATCTAATTCCGCAAATTGTCGGCGAGCATCATCGGAATCGATAAAATCGCTCATGGGCAATAAGGGCCCTAGAGCGCCTTCAATACTAAAGACCACCTCATCCCCTACGCGGGCAACACTGTGATACTGAACGGCGGTCGCGTCCAAGGAGTCAATGCATGATTCAAGCAGCAACGTTTCGCCCAGATAAGCTGGGCGATGCAGACACGCACTGGAGACAACGCCGGCAACTGGTCGTTGAGTGAATTGGTTGCTGAACATCACATTCCAGGCCGCCAATTGACCCAAGGTTTCCCCAATCAACGACGGCATGAAGCACACATCCCCCTGCTCGTCATGACACAAATAGGTGTCATCACGCGTGATGTGTTTTATCCCACGCGTGACACCGCCAGGTACCAGTTGCAAAATCCGATCAACGAATAGAAAACGCATTATGCAAGCGCTTCACGCACATTTTTAGCAGCAGTCGCCTCAACAATTAGCTTGCAAAAGGTGCCGACGGTAAACAACATCGGGATCTCATTGAGTTTCATGCTAGGTTTAAAATAATCAGCAGGCACTTCGCTGAGGTAATGGTTCAACGCAACCATGCCCTTCTCGGTCAGCACACCGCCTTTTTCAAATTCTTCATCCGTCAAATCACCCCGTGCACTTTTCTCAAGCTGTCCTCGCGGGATTTTAATGCCAAATTCTTTTTCCAATTGAAAAACCAAATCAAGAAAATCAATCGATTCAGCACCTAAATCAACAATCAAACGACTCGTTAATGACACATCGTCTTCATCAATCACCAGCACATCGGCAATAATTTCTTTGACTTTAGGATAAACGCTCTCTACATTCATGTCATGCCCTCAGATATCACTTGTTTCAAAATGCCGATAATTATACCACGGATTAGAATAAATCACACAGCGATTGTCGCTTCGCTGCCTAAATCCGTGCTAAAAACTTATCCAACTGATTTGCAAACCGTTGAATTTCTTTTGGGCCAAATTTA
>DNVL01000183.1 GCA_003507515.1 Legionella sp. | reverse complement strand
ACACGCCATCATGACCATTATCGCACTGCCTGCTTTTCAAGACAATTACATCTGGGTCATCACGGACGAGGCCCATCAGACCTTCGCTTGCGTTGATCCTGGTGACGCCGAACCGGTCTTGACGTTTGCCTATACCACGGGTCTTGTATTAAACAACGTCTTGATAACACATCATCATCACGATCACATGGGTGGGTTGCATGACTTGTTGACCGCCTTCCCAAACGCGCACGCATATGCACCCTATGATTTACGTATTCCCAAGCCGTATATCATTGCAACCCGTAACAAGCCTGTAGTCATTGGTCCTTATTTTTTTCAGGTATTGGATACGCCTGGGCACACCGCTTCTCACATTTGTTACTACGAGCCACTTCAGCAGTGGCTGTTTTGCGGGGACACCTTGTTTTCAGCCGGGTGTGGCCGTGTGTTTGATGGCACGATGGACGCCTTGCATGCATCATTGCAGCAATTAAAAAATCTGCCCAAAGAAACCCTCGTCTTTTGCGGACATGAATACACTCGCCAAAATTTAACGTTTGCCGCAACCATCGAGCCCAACAATTTAGATATCAGCCGTTATGCGGCTACTTTGGCAAATCGTCCAACCCAAATATCCCTGCCCTCAACCCTCGCTTTGGAAAAAAAAATAAATCCGTTTTTACGTACAGATGCCGATTCGATTAAAAGATATGCCAAAGCCCATGGCCTTTCCTCCCTTGATTCACTCTCAATATTCAAACAATTGCGAGACAAAAAAGATGTTTTCGTTTAAATGCGAAACCATTGGAATAAAAAAAAACCAAACAGGTTTATTCGCCCGGCTTTTTTTAGTAAACTGTCTTATTATTTTTGAAATCAGGCGAATGCATTGAAGTCTAAATTCATCCGATCACTATCATCTGTACTTTTTTTACTTATTATTCTCAATGCGCAGGCCACAACCGGAAGCACCCCACCCAACACCTGGGATGTCTTGCGCCAGCAATTTTCATTAAACCATCAAGCAACGCAACCGGAGGTGCAAAGCCAAATCCGTTGGCTCATCGCGCATCCCAGTTATCTTCAAAAATTAGCCCAATCCGAACCCTATATGTACCACATCCTCACTGAAATAAAAAAACGCCACATGCCGGGTGAGGTGGCCTTGATTCCCATGATAGAAAGCGCATACGACCCATTTGCTTATTCGGGAGCAGGGGCTGCTGGTTTATGGCAACTGATGCCCGGAACGGGTACGGATTTAGGCTTAAAACAAGACTGGTGGTTCGATGCAAGGCGCAGCATTCGGCCCGCAACCGATGCCGCACTCAATTATTTATTGTATTTAAACAAATTTTTCAATGGCGACTGGATTCTAGCCTTCGCGGCTTACGATTCAGGCGAAGGGACCATGGCTCGCATCATCAAAAACAGCCATCAAACCGGGCACACCGTCCATTTCTGGTCATTGCCCGTGCCAAACGAAACCAAAGCCTACATTCCACGACTATTGGCATTGGCTGAAATCATCCAGAATCCAAAACGCTATAAGGTAGAACTGCCCGATATTCCACATGCGCCCTACTTTGAAGAGGTTAACATAGGAAGCCAAATCGACCTGTCGCATGCGGCAAAACTTGCCGGCATCTCGTATAAAGATCTCATCAAACTCAACCCGGGTTATAACCGCTGGGCAACAGCCCCTTATCGCCCCTATAAATTACTCATTCCTGTCGATCGCGTGGAGCACTTTAATTTAAATTTAGCCCATTTCCCAGAAAACCAACGCGTCAGTTGGACGCGACATCAGGTCAGCGCGGGCGATAGTTTACAATTGATTGCGCAGCGCTATCACACCACAAGCCATTTGATTAAAGAACTCAATCAGCTGAAGTCGAATTCGGTCAAGAAAGGCCAATATGTTCTGATTCCAAATACAAAAAACACAGGCGTTTTGGCAAAAGGTCCCGCACCAAAAGCGGCCCCCCATTTCACACCGCTCAAGCAATATAAAACCATTCATATTGTGCAACGACACGACTCGTACCCATTGTTAGAAAAAAAATATGGCGTGTCCGCTGCACAAATCAAGTCATGGAACAAGCTCGCCACAAAGACCCCCTTGCGCAACGGCCAGCCATTGGTTATTTGGCGGCACAGCAAGGTCTCAGGCGTCTATGTGATCAAGTCAGGTGACAATTTGAGTCAAATCGCCAAAAAAAACCGGACCAACGTCAAAACGTTGGTTCAACTGAATCCGGGACTTAACCAGCGTCTGCTACATCCTGGACAACGCATTACACTGGGTTAATGTTCTCATGAGGTTTCATTCACAAGTGCTGGCAACTCCGATAATAAATCACTGGCCAACATGCCGCGCACACCTTGTTTCATAGCCACCCTATCGCCCGCTTCGGCATGCAACATGACCCCCAGATGGGCGGCTTTGCATGCATCCAATCCTTGTGCAACAAAGCCCGCCATCATGCCACTGAGCAAATCCCCCATGCCAGCACTGGCCATGCCTGGATTTCCCGCCAAACATTGTTGCACGGGTTCAGTCGCTGTCGCAACAAGGGTTCCCGCCCCTTTTAATGCAATGACTCCACCCCATTGCTTCTGTAACGTGAGCACAGCCTGCAGGCGATCCGATTGAATCTGCTGTACAGTCAACCCTAATAATCGTGCGGCTTCTCCCGGAT
>DNVL01000179.1 GCA_003507515.1 Legionella sp. | reverse complement strand
TTATGCTCGGTACATCACTGATCAACTGATGCAGCCTCGCGGCCTTGGTATCGAGAAACTAAAATGACCCGGTCGATTGCCTATCCTATGCTCAGGACCCATGATCTATAACAAAAGACGACGGTCGCGGCGGCAGCGATTGCGGATAATGAGGTTTGCGCACAATGCTTATGGTGTATGTGGGAGAGAGTAGCCTTTCAACCTTCCAAAACTTTACTCGATTACCTTGCGTGAACGCCACATTTTTTATTAGAAACGAACAAAACTAATTCTGCAGCTTTATTTAGACATATTTCTATACTCCAATGAAAGAATTTCCAAAATGATAAATCGGGCTGCATATTAACAGATTTTGGGGTTAGAGCTGGGCATAGTCCCGATTGATTTGGCGCCAAGGGCGTTGCGATCGAATTTTTGTTAAAAATTGATTGGATTTTTATGAGATTTATATCAACTGGACATTATGTACCAAAAATTAAAGTTAATAATGAGGACCTATCAGAAAAATCGGATTGGATCCAAAATAAAATTGGTATTCGGACCAGATACAAAGCAGAAGAAGGTCAAACTACAGCTGATCTTGCTGTCCAAGCAGGCCTATCTGCTTTCGAAAATGCTTGGGATGAAGTTAATCCTGAGGACATAGACTTGATAATTGGTGTAACGTCATCACCCGACGTCACCGCTCCATCTATGGCATGCATAGTTCAGGGCCAACTCGGCCTTGTAAATGCTCACGCCTTTGATTTGGGGGCTGTTTGTACAGGTTTTGTATACGCTTTGAACGTCGCCCATTCTATGCTTCATAAGTACAAGACTATAATGATTGTTGCGGCAGAGAGATATTCGAACATCATTGATTATCAAAGAAGAGATAATTTTTTCTTTGGCGACGGCGCAGGCGCGATCATCATTACCGACACCGATGAGCCGACCTTATTCATGCACCACATGTATTCACACGGTGAATTTAAAGACCTATTCGTGACAAGAGAAAAATTTGAGATGGATGCGAAAGGTGTTTATGATTACGCTATAAAACACGTAACTGAATCACTTCAACGGTTCGATACAGAACGAGCAAGATGGATCATTCCCCACCAACCCAATATTTCTCTATTGTCCGAGATTGCGAAGATTTGTGGTATACCGCTGACAAAGTTTTTGATGAATTTGGAGGAGTATGGTAATATTGCCGGAGCGACTATTCCGGCGACACTGTCAAGGCACAGAAGCAGCATAAGCAATGGGGATGTTATCATACTCACGGCCGTTGGCGCTGGCATGACCGGGGGTACAATTATGATGGAGTTTCGGAGTTGAAAAAATGCTTAATCATTGGCGGAAATGGCGGCCTTGGGCGTCAGTTAACGCCGCTATTGGAGTCGAAGTATGATGTATATGCACCAACTTCTGACAAGTTAGACATAACAAACTTACTTGAGTTGCAGAGCCTTTTTAAGAAAAATACCTATGATCTCATCATCAACATGTCCTGCTGCAATGTCGACGGATTTGCCCATAAATTAAATGAGGCTGAAGTCAATAAACAAATTAATGTAAATATAATAGGAAATGTTAATATTGTCAATTCTGCCTTGCAAAATATGCGCAATTCGGGCGGAAATATTATCTTATTCTCATCTATTCTTGCTGAAAAAGCCGTTCCGGGTACTAGTATATACTCGGGATGCAAGGGCTTCATTGAATCTTTTGTTAGGACAGTGGCAATCGAGAATTTTCGCAAAAATTTATTTATTAATGCTTTACAACTTGGTTACTTCGATGGTGGACTGACTTACAGGATTCCAGAAGATCTTCGTAATCACATTCAAGATACTATTCCCGCGGGTCGCTTCGGTAGTATAAATGAAATATACAATACAATCGATTACATTATAAGTACTCCTTATGTATCGGGATCAACCCTTCGTGTTAACGGAGGGGTGCTGTGAATAACGAATTTTTTGAGCACAAGGTAAATCCTGATGTGTTTGATCATGGTTCTTGGATTAAGCACCGCGAAAGCTGCAGGTTCGGTAATTTCGTTGTGCTCGACATTGGAGTAGTTTCATCGGTAACTATGGATATTGGTGATTGGGTTCATATTGCTCCTTATTCTGTAATTATAGGTGGTAAGGAGTCCCAGCTTACCATGGGGCATTTTAGTGGCATTTCGGCTGGGTGCAAAATCATTTGCGGTGGGGACGATTTTGCGTCTGGAGCCCTTATGAACCCTCAAGTCCCTGTCGAATTTCGTGAGCCTATAATTACTTCGGTCAATTTTGAAGCCTTTTCATGCACAGGCGTCAACGCTGTCGTTATGCCAGGAGTTACATTGCACGAAGGCGCTGTTGTTGGTTCAAATTCGGTGCTTACTAGAGATGCCGAGCCATGGACTATATATATTGGCAGTCCTGCGAGGCCGATTAGAGATAGGCCTCGACAAAAAGCATACGAGTACGCCAAAAAATTAGGGTACGATTTTGACTGACCGTTATTCTCGTAACGCCAGATAGCTTATAAAAAATGCATTGGCGCATGGTATCGCTGCCTGATGATTTTCAAGGCATCAAGTTTTTGTTGCTCCATTTGAAAAGAACTCTGAATTTTATTGCAATGTGCATTGCCTGCCAAAGATTTGCGGTACATGTGTCCAGCCGACAAAAGATTATCAGTATTGCTTCAGTTATATGAGAGTAAAAATATGAAAAAGGCATTTATCACAGGAGTTACGGGCCAAGACGGCTCCTACCTCGCTGAGCTGCTGCTTGAAAAGGGTTATGAGGTGCACGCAATTCTCCGTCGTAGCTCTGTGTTTACCACCCAACGCATCGACCATCTGATGGCCCACCCGCGATTCAAAACCTATCACGGTGACCTTACGGATTCGAGTAACCTGCATTCGCTGTTGGTTGGCATCGTGCCGGATGAGGTGTACAATCTAGGCGCGCAGTCGCATGTTGCGGTGTCTTTCGATGTACCTGAGTATACCGCGGAGGTTGATGCCCTCGGGACCATACGTCTTCTTAACGCGATAAAGGACTTGGGCCAAAATCCGAGGTTCTACCAGGCTTCGACTTCTGAGCTCTTTGGCGGACTGCCTGAGACGGCGCCTCAATCGGAAAAAACACCTTTCTATCCTAAGTCACCATATGGTGCAGCCAAGCTTTATTCGTATTGGGTCTCGGTCAATTACCGAGAGGCTTATGGCCTTTATGCTTGCAATGGTATCCTGTTCAACCACGAGTCCCCGCGTCGCGGTGAAACCTTCGTGACAAAAAAGATCACTAAGGCAGTAGCTCGTATCAAGCAGGGCCGACAGGACCTTATTTCGCTAGGGAACCTTGACGCTAAGCGTGACTGGGGTTACGCTAAAGATTACGTCGAGTGTATGTGGCTCATGTTGCAGCAGGAACAACCCGATGATTATGTCATCGCGTCAGGTGAAGCATACACCGTGCGGCAGTTCACCGAATGGGCGTTCGAGGCGGTGGGTATAAAGGTGCGCTGGGAGGGGGAAGGCGTCGAAGAGCGCGGTATCGATGTTGCGACGGGCTCAGTGCGAGTAGTTGTAAACCCGCAGTATTTCCGACCCGCCGAGGTCGATCTCCTTTGGGGTGACGCGTCGAAGGCGCGCCAGAAGCTTAATTGGAAACCGAAAACCAGCATTCGTGAACTAATTGATATTATGGTTAATTATGACCTTAAGCACGATAACTACGGGTATCCGGATCAATGATTCTCGTAACAGGTAGTACTGGGTTTTTAGGTAAACGTGTTTGTCGCTTACTCGAATCCAAACAGACGAGCTTTGTTGGCACATCGCTAAGCAATGGTCTTGACTTGCGAGACCGGGATGCAACATTGCGCTTTTTTGAGGCACTTCGGCCTCGCTATGTGCTAAACTGCGCTGCTTATGTCGGCGGGATCCAGTTTGGTTATAAGCATTCCGCCGAACTGTTTCACAACAACCTACACATGACCCTAAACCTACTCGAGGCTGCGAACACTTTCCAGACAAAACGGTTGGTAAACCCGATTTCAAACTGCGCTTATCCTGGGGCAGCGACCCTGTTCCGCGAGGATGAGTTCTGGGACGGACCACTCCACGAATCGGTTATGGTATATGGCTCTGTTCGCAAGGCCTCTTGGATTGGTTCGTGGGCATACGCCAAGCAGCACGGCCTTGACGTTATAAATTTAATTCTTTCTAACATGTATGGGCCTGGGGACCATTTCGATGAAGAGCGGTCCCACGCACTCGGTGCGTTGATCATGAAAATCGTAAGGGCAAAGTATCAAAGGCTGCCGGAGGTGGTGATATGGGGCAGCGGGATTCCTGTGCGCGAATGGCTACATGTCGATGATGGCGCCGAGGCCATGGTGCGAGCAATCGAGGTTGCCTCCAATACTAACCCGATCAACATCGGCGTCGGGAAGGGTATTTCGATAATTGAGATGGCCGAATTGATCAAAGATCTGGTCGGCTATCAAGGTAAACTGGTCCTCGATCCATCTAAGCCTGATGGCGCGCCTTACAAAACTGTAGACGGTTCGCTTGGGGAAGATCATTTCGGCTGGAGACCCAAACGCAACCTAAAGGCGGGCATCGCTGATACAATCAAATGGTATATTGAAAATGGAAATTGGAATGCATGAAATCAACGAAATTAAAGAAGGGGATATGGTTCTTGCTCGGCACATTCCAGCGGCAATTGCCTGGCGTGATGGGCTTGAATTCTATTCGCAGGATGATGACTACATCCAGGTCGGCGTATGGGGTTATGATAATGGCAAGGAGCTGAAAGCGCACATTCATAATGAAGTGATCCGCGAAGTGTCTTGGACCCAAGAAGTGTTGTTTGTCCACTCAGGTAAGATTCGAGCTAACATTTTTAATACCGCGTGCAAGAAAGTAGCCGAACTTGTGGTCAGTCCGGGTGATATCATAATTCTTTTGCGCGGTGGGCACGGCTACGACATTATGGAGGATGGCACTAAGGTGCTAGAGGTCAAAAACGGGCCATATGTGGGTCCGGATCGAGACCGGAGGCGTTTTTAATCGATAGGTTTTATGGACCAGTTTGGAGAGTGCAGTGGGTTGTTTATGACCTCAGAATACTCGTCACTTAAGCTGATAAACATGTTTGCGATTCACCGAGGAGCGAGTAAGGTAAATTCCCCAAATTCAACTGTCCCAAATGCTATTTGACTGAGATCTTAACGGCAGCAATCCATGTTTCTTGGCTATACTTGTACTTCCAGTGAATGACACTACGGCGGCTTGACAGTATTCATTATTAGGAACCTTATGACTGAATTCATTATGCAAATGCGGCCATTGTTCGGTGAAGAGGAGAAGCGTGCAGTCTGTG
>DNVL01000080.1 GCA_003507515.1 Legionella sp. | reverse complement strand
AGATGATCCATCGTATTACTCCGTTACAAAAATAAAGATAAAAGTTGGGTGTGAAGACACGGATTACTCACAATGATTCCTTCATCTATTAGTGTCTTTTCTTTGTTATATAGCAGTGACGCACCAGAAAAATGAGTGATAACACCACCAGCCTCCCTCACGATGCAATCCGCTGCTGCAATATCCCACTCATGCAAAGGCGTTTTACGGATTGTTGCATCAATTCCCCCTTCAGCCACAGCGCAATATTTAAGTGCGCTACCCATGGAAATTTGTTGGCAATTATCCATACGGTCGATGGCACTAGTTACACAAGCATCCATATGTGACCGGCTAACCGCAACGGTTAAGTTGTTTAATGTAGTGTTATTTCTTACGTGAATACGTGTATTTTTTTTATTACACCGTATAAATGCCCCTTGATTTTTTGACGCATAATAAATACGATTTTTTATGGGATGAGCAATCACACCCAAGACCGGATAACCATTTTCCACTAACGCTAGATTAATTGAAAACTCACCATTTTTAGCAATATATTCTTTCGTTCCATCCAATGGATCAAGAATCCATATTGTATTTGCGGATAGTCGAGACAAATTATCTTTGTTTTCTTCAGAAAGAACAGGATAATTAAACGACTTTTCCAACCGGTTGCATATCATTCTGTTGGCGTCTAAATCTGCTTGCGTCACAGGAGATTTAGACGCCATCTTATTCGTATACTCAACTCGATCTGAATCATAATGATCCATAACAACAAGACATGCTTCCTGAACGGCGGCGATGGCTAACGCTAATTCCAACTCAAATTCGTGTTTTAATATCATTTATTTTTACTCAACGATAACTGCGTAATGACTTCAAAAAGAACAACGTATAACGTATCCATTTCTTGAGATATACCTATAGTAAAACGTAAATAACTCTTCAAGTTGTAAGCCGCCATAGGTCTTACAAGGATGCCGTGCCGTTTTAATTCGGAGAAAACGTGACGTGCAACGTGCTCAGAGAAGAAATCCACTAGGACAAAATTTGCCTGACTTGAGTGTGGGTTCAATCCAAGGGTTATGCATTGGTCGATAAATTGGTTACGCAAATATTGATTCTGATGGCATATGTGTACGATGCGCTCTGGCTCTCGCATGGCGACAATGGCTGCCTGTTGAGCCACCATGCTGGTCGAAGACGGTTGCTGCAAAATCCGGATCGCCTTGATGACCTCTCGGGGACCATACATCCAACCTAGACGAGCACCGGCTAATCCATAAATTTTAGAAAACGAACGTAACATACATACATTGTCATATTCATCTACCAATCGCTGCCCACAGTCATAGTCCTCAGCAACCACATATTCAGCATAAGCCGCATCAATCACCAATAAGATATCTTTCCGCAAATTCTGACGCAGGTACCGTAGCTCATCAATGCTGATGTAGGCACCACTGGGATTATTTGGATTATCGATATATACCAATTTGGTCCGCTCGGTCACTGCATCAAGTAATGCGTTTACGTCCATAAACTGAGAAGACGCAGCCCTTACAATGGACGCGCCCAGTCGGCGAGCTGCTGTTTCATAGAGCAAGTAGCCATGTTTCCATATAACAACATCGTCACCGGCGCTCACAAATGCTTCCGCCAAGAGAAAAATAAGCTCAGATGATCCATTACCACATACCAATTTTTCAGGATCAATAGCGTGCATAACAGCTAATCCATCAATTACTTCCATGCATGTATTATTTGAGTAACGATTTACATAAGACATCGCTTCAATTAAGGCCTGTTGAACCGCATCCGATAGCGGCATTGAATTTTCATTGGAAGCAAGGTTAATCAGTGCACGCTGTCCATGCGTCGTGGAATCACCTACTGGATAGACCGCCATTGTCTGCAAGTACGCCTTCACTTCGGGGCCTCTGGATACCATCATTACCCCCTTTATTGGTTAAGAAATGGATTAATAATCGATGCAATATGCTCAGGCTCATCCATGTGAACATGATGAATGCCTGCAACGTCAATCATTCTAAAATCATGCAAGTAACTCGCTTCCTGATTTAAATCGAGCCCTTTTAACATGCCAGACTCAGCTTTAATGAGTAACGTAGGACATGTCACCGCCTCTAACAAGCGCTGATAGTGATTTTCCGTGATCGAGCGATGCGATTTAAATTGCAATCGTCTATCCGATCGTGAAACAAAGCCTCCATCAACCGGCATAAGATCACGCTCAGCCAGTAGACGAGCAGTTTTTTCCGAACAATTCGACATAGAACGACGGATTTCAATGGCTTGTTCTTGTGATGTATAAATAACGTGTCGTTCATTCGATCGACGCAACCTACTTTGCAGATTGAGTCTAAACTGTGCAACGTAGCCATCCTCAGCGAGGGTTGGAGGACCCAGCTTATCGAGCATGATCACATGGGTAATACGAGATGAAAGTGCCGCGGCTATCGCTAAACCTATGCCACCACCTAGAGAATGCCCTAAGACAGCAAATGTTTTCCAATTGAGCTTGTCTAGCATACACAAGAGCATCACCACGTGTGTCTCTAACGTGTATACCATGTTTAAAGGTAGATGCTGTGAGCAACCATGCCCAACCAGATCAGGAGCAACGACATAATGGCTGCGGATCAACTCACCTATTGGCATAAAACTGGATGAGTTATCCAACCACCCGTGTAGTGCAAGCAAGGGAGGAAGATTTGGATCCCCCCACGTCTGGCATCGCAAAACCACATTTTCACACTCTAAAACGAGTTCTTGACTGTTCAAAACAACTCCAACAACGTATTTAAAATAATAATCAAAAATCAAGACGCCCTTTCAGCTCGGCAAATGGAATCATCACCTGCTTGCGGTACGCTGGTCGTTCTTGTAATCGCTGGTACCACGCTTCAACATGGGGTAAATGAGGACGTTCAATCTCAAGCTCAAAATATCGATACAGTGTGGTGCCGATAGGAATATCGGCAAGGCTAATGCCATCTCCGCACAGGAATTTTTTATCTTTTAACTGGTTCTCCAACACATGAAAATGCTCATTGCAACGCGCAATGCTTGCGTTAATCATGGGCCAATTACGAGAAGCCTCCGGTGTTCGGTAAAACCCCCAAAACACACCCATCAAAAAGTCTGGTTGTAACGCAGTTTGTGACCAATCCATCCAGCCGTCGAATGGCGCACGAATTGACGCGTGTTCAGACCAAAACGTAGATTGACCATAACGCGCAGCTAAATAGCGTAATATAGCGTGAGACTCCCATACAATGGTCCCTTTATCAGAGATTACCGGTACATGCCCGTGAGGATTCATCGCAAGAAACGCAGCCGTATCAAGACCACCAAAATGTCCCCCTGCCGGAATGTGCTCGTGCTCGAGCCCTAGCTCATCAACTAACCACATCACTTTTTGAACGTTAAACGAACTGTTTCGGCCCCAAATAGTGAGCAAGTGCTCACGAGAACCATCGAATGTATCTTCCATTTTATCCTCTCTATTCTCTAATCTCGTATATTGTCAGAATCACAGGTGGAAATCCGAGCCGCGACCCGGCGATTATGACGCCATCGTCTTGCTTACCGGATACCTTTCAGCAAAACGTGCCCATAGATCATCCGAGCATCGCTGCGCTTCTTCAATCAGATCATCTTCGTTAACTGACAGGACACGCCCGTCCACAACCAATATTTTTCCATCAACAATAACCGTATCAACATCGTGTGCGTGCGCATGGTAAACCAGTGAACTGATTGGATCGGTTACAGGGCATACGCCTAATTTTCGTATGTTAATTAACTGGATATCTGCTTTTTTTCCAATTTCTAATGAGCCGGTTTGATCAGCTATCCCTAATGCTCTTGCGGCATCAATCGTTGCAAAACGAAACACATCACGCGCCGACAAAACATTGGCATCATGTTCTTTGACGCGCGCCACAGCAATGCATGCACGCATCACGTCGTAATAATCAGCAAAATAATTATCGAGTCCCAATGCAATCGGTATCGAGCGCTTCAACATCTCTGAAACAGGCGCACAGGCGCCCCTTAGCGAATTAAGAACGGGGCAATGGGCTACCGTTGCACCCGATGCCGCCAACAAGGTCATATCGGCATCGTTCATGTAGTGACAATGAGCAAGAATCGCGTCTTGTCCCAAAAATCCTATGTTATTAGCAAATTCAAATGGCGTGCAACCATGCAATCGTTTGATTAAATCAACTTCGTACGCGCCTAATCCAACGTGATAAGTCACTCCGATTGAAAAGCGATCCGCAACACCTCGTAATTCACGCAAAAGTTCTGGCGAGCAACTTAATGCCATATTAGCGGCAATAAAGGCTGTAAATCGCTTGTCCGCCCGATTGTGCCAATTTTCTATTAATTTAATGGACTGATTCACTTGTTGGTTACGTAAACTGGCGCTAAAAACAGTCTCTCCTTTCAGCAATTTAGAGACGTCTATATCATTTGTCATGATGGCAAGGCCGGCTCTTAATCCAAGTTTTTCTAAAAAAGGCGCAACCACTTCAGCGTCTTCTTCCATTTCCAAAACGGTCGTCACCCCTCCAGCGAGAAGCTCCGTTGCACCGAGTGCTGCAAACGTTGCACGCTCTTTTTTGGAAATAATCTGTTTCATGGGTAAAAACAAGCTAGGGGTCGGTTTAGGACCTGCATCTTCTGCACGCCCGCGAAAAACCGTATAACCCAAGTGATTATGGACGCTAATTAATCCAGGTGCGATAATTTTACCGCGGGCATCAATGACTGATGACGGAGGTGAATTACGGGCGAGCACCTCTTCTGTGAGACCTAAATCAACAATTCTGTCGTTTTCTATTAGCACGGATCCCTTCGACAGGATACTAAAATCAGAATCGACTGTTATTACTATTCCATCTTTAATCAATGTGGCCATGCCATTCTCCAGCAATATATCGAAACCCGACGTCCCGCGGGACGCCTCGCGCAAAAAATCATTCTATTTCATAATCTAACGAGCGTGCTATCAAGCGACAACTTCGATTCAAAGAACGGGGTAATTTGACGGTCTTCCATGCATTGGCAAGACGTGCATCAATGCCATCATGATCTAGAAAATTGGGATCACCAAGACCATCCCTCATTCGGCGACCACTATAAGGAGCCAGAATCGCGTCTGTGAAAGGAACCTGGAGGAAATCACATAATGTGCGCGCAATGGCCGCAGGTTGGGTCACTAGATTTTCATATTTAATCTGTAAAACATCCGATGAATCCAGCGTTTCTACAAAATCAAGAATATTGCCATTGGATCGCGACCAAATAAATTCGCCAAAATCAAAAGGATTTGTTGCTCCCCCTCCCATTAATTTCACAAACCGATTTTTTACTACAGAATCAATCACAGAATAAGGATGTCTGAATAAGCAAATAAATTTAGCATTAGGAAACGCCGTTTTAATGCGTTGCAAGGTTTGGATATTGTTTGCATTACCAGGTGATTTATCGATGAGAAGACGATCAGGAACTGCTGCCGCAATCTGTGATACGAACTCCGTGGGAGATCGATTTTCCAATGTCATTTTCAGGACATATTCTGCTGCCTCAGAACGATCTATTCCGAACGCTTCAACCAGTGCGCTTTCAATCCCTTGATTTTTATCTGGCGCTCTATCACTTGCTTCACGCTCCTGCATGGAACTATATGCAAGTAAATGAAATTCTGGAGGACAAAACAATTGAGGGTGTCCTGCTAACATCACTCTAAGCAATGTAGAGCCAGATCGTACTGCCGATAAAATAAAGACAATGGGTCTTGGGTCAATAAAAGTATCCGTCTCGTTTTGATCACACACAGCAGGATTGTACTGAGATAACTCCGTTGTAAGATAAGCAACAAATTCAAGTGCCGATCGATAAGCGCTCACTTCATTGGGATAAAGCTTAAAATCAAAATCACGACGCAATGCCCGAATTAATTCGGGCAACGTATGCAACACATCATTTGCTGTGAGCGCGGAATCCAACAACACTGATCTGTTTAATGAGCGAGTAAAATGATCGGTAATATACTGCTCGAGAATAGCGGATGTCACCTCTTTATTATCTACACTTAAAGTCGGTTTCAATTCTATGTCCTGACCATTCGTAGAAATCAAACGGGTTATAAAAACAGGTTCCAAATGCAAGGCAAGACTAGCGATGGTTGAATGATCGAGGAGTGCTGAGATAGCAACCTCCACTTGATGTTCACGCCACAGCTTATTGGCAAACTGTAAAGCAAGTAACGAATGACCACCCAGTGATACAAAATCATCATGCACGCCAATGTCAGCATAACCAAACAAAGACTTCCAAAGCTCAACCAATTTATGTTCGATCTCATTGGTTGCCGCAACATACGGGGTATCCATTTCAGGCCGTGGTTCACCTGAAGATAAGTTAAGATCCACCGGAACAAACGCGTCCATTTGAAACCCAGAGGAGTCCACGTGATGTAATGCGCTAACAGACACCGAAGTAGGCTGCATGTCACGCTCTATCCAGTATCGTTTCGAATCAAATGGATACGTTGGCATAGGGATGCGGTTTCTCTTCTTTTCTTGGTAGAATGCCTTCCAATTGACGGGAACCCCATGCACCCATGCATTCGCAATGGTTTCCATTAAAATGGCTTGTGCCGCTGATTTTGATTCAAAATAGGATGCTCCAGTACGGAAAACATTCAATTCAGGACGTCGTTTCCTTGCGATTTGACGCGTGTAATTTTCTAGCGTTTGCCCAGGCCCCACTTCAATGCAGATCCCCAGATTCTCTATCCCACAAATCGTATTGACTCCTGCTTCAAATTGAACCGGTTTACACAGGTGCTCCCCCCAGTACTCAGGTGAATTTAATTGCTCGGCAGTAATCCATGTACCGGTTACATTTGAAATATAAGGTATTTTAGGCACATGCATAGTAACATCTCGCGCCCGATCGACCAGTATATCTGCGGCTTGTCGCAACAATTCAGAATGAAACGGATGCGTTGTACGAAGTTTTTGGCAAACATGCCCATCAGCCGCCAATCGACGTTGAAATACGTCAATCGCTTCATGGGTTCCCGATACGACAGTTAAGTTTTGCGCATTAACAGCCGAAATCCATACTCCATCCAATAACAACGGTGTAAGTTCTTCTTGGCTTAGGGGAATGGCCAACATACTGCCCGATGGAAGTTTTTCTATTGCTGTTGCTCTAACCGCCACCAAGGCGACCGCGTCATCAAATGACAAAGCACCAGACACACAAGCGGCAACAAATTCTCCAATGCTATGACCAAGCAACGCCTTAGGAATAATCCCCCAGCTTATCAACTGTCGAGCGAGAGCATACTCTATTGCAAAGCACGCGGGCTGAGCCACTGTGGTGCCTTGCATGTTGACATCCGCTTGTGTGTCATTCCGACCTAACATGCGAAGAAAATTGATCCCGTCCTCATCTGCTACTGGTTGAGGAGTCGTGTCTTTTGATGCTTTTGTGGGATACAAATAGTCAATTAGGTCAATATCAATGTGTTTTTTAAATTCTTGCGCAACCCGACGGATCTCTTTCCCAAACACACCATCCTGTTCATAGAGCGCTCGAAACGAGCCAGGAAATTGATCTCCTACGCCAGGGAAAAGAAAGGTAACGCCTTGTTTATTATTCGCTATTTTATTTTTAATGATCTTTATTTGTGTTTTATCAGCAGAAACAACGAGTGCTGCCCGGTGTTGAAATGCTGTACGTCCTAACGCCAAGGTATATGCTGCATCCTGAATAGGGACGTTCGTTTGGTAAGACTTTACTACATCAAGAATCTGCGTGGTGAGTTTATCCAAGGCATGGGGGGTCATTGTACTCAATGGCAATATCGATATTTCACCAACGTCCATTACCGATGACTCAGTACGCACAGGTGGCTCTTCTAATATAATGTGTGCATTTGTCCCGCCAAGCCCAAATGAACTCACACCGGCAATCAGTGGTTTCGTTGAAATCCAAGGGTTTAGCGTCTCGTTTTGAACAATAAATGGCGAGTTGTCAAAATCAATGGCTGGATTCGCCTTTTCGAAATGCAATGTTTTTGGCAAAATTCGATTTTTTAGAGCGAGCGTTGTTTTAATTAAACCAGCTATTCCTGCTGCAGCATCCAAATGGCCTACATTACTTTTTACAGAACCTATAGAACACGTACCTCGCAAATCAGTAGGTGCACGGCTGAATGCACGGGTCAAGCTAGCTATCTCAATGGGGTCGCCTACTGGTGTGGCACTTCCGTGTGTTTCAATGTAACTGATGTCTTCAGGGCGTACACCAGCAGCTACTTGGGCCTCAACAACCACATTCGCCTGACCTTCTACACCGGGTGCCGTATAGCCCGCCCGATTTGCGCCGTCATTGCGCACAGCCCACCCTCGAATCACACCATGAATATGATCGTTATCATCTAACGCATCTTGTAACCGTTTGAGTACAACAACCCCTGCACCACTTCCAAATACTGAGCCATCAGCTGTTGCATCAAACGATCGACATGTACCCGATTTCGATAACATGCCCCCTTCTTGGTAAAGATAGCCAGATTGACTCGGTAGTAAAATAGCAACCCCTCCCGCTAGCGCAAGGTCACAATTAAAATTCAACAAGCTATCACACGCTAGCGCAACAGCAACGAGTGACGTTGAGCAAGCTGTTTGCACAGAAACACTGGGCCCAGTTAATCCGAGTTTATAAGATAAGCGGGCAGACAACGCATCTGCATTAACCCCTACTGGAAAATCATCAATCTCCCAATCATAGCCTCCAACCTCTGATGGATTTCGACCAAATAGATGGTAAAGAAAATATTTATTTGGCGCGCTTCCTGCAAACACACCAACCGGAGATTTAAACTGTTGAGGGATATAGCCTGCATCCTCTAATGCAGTCCATGCCACTTCAAGAAAAACACGTTGCTGTGGATCGATCATTTTAGCTTCGAGCGGTGAATAGCCAAAAAATGCCGCATCAAAATTCTCTGTTCCCTCCATCAGTCCAACCTGTTTCACGTAGCGGGAGTCCTGAAGCAGGTGCTCCGGCACGCCGGCTTCTCGAAGTGTCTCCTCCGATAATGTCGTTACCGAATGTGTTCCTGCGCATAAATTAGCCCAATATTCTTCACTATTTTTAGCACCTGGGAAACGACATCCCATACCGATTATTGCGATGCGATCATCATTCATACGTATTTTCCCTGGTTTTTTTTTGACGATTTTTTACACGCGAGTCAATTTCATTAAAATAAGATGCCTCAGACTGCGTTTTAAAAAATTGCGCTAATTTATCAAGTGTTGGATATTCATAAAGACGGTAAAGAGGAATCGTGGTAGATAAACGCTCTAACAATAAAGTATGTACACGCGCCATCAACAAAGAACTACCACCCAAATCAAAAAAATTATCATCGAAGGAAATGTCAGCCACGCCCAACACATCGCGCCAAATTTCTGAAACAATATCAATAGGTCCTGGGTTTTTTGTAAAATTAAACGAGAATACAAGTGGCTGATTTGGTTTAACCCGCAATTGCTTAGTATCAATTTTCCCTGTGTCTGTCAGAGGAAAACGTTCAACAATGTTAACGTTTGTTGGAATCATATATTGAGGTAATCGCTGAGAAAGAGCTGCGCGAATCGCTAGGGCCGTCATGTTTTGCGTATCAGGTTGCAATGTAACAAACAANNCGCCGTTCGCTCATCTTCATACACTTTGACTACCGATTGATACACACCAGGCAACTCAACCACCGCGGCTTCAATTTCACTCGGATCAACACGGTACCCACGTACTTTGACTTGCCGGTCACGCCGTCCTGTTAATCGAATTTTTCCATCAGTGCATCGCTCGGCAAGATCACCGGTACGATAAGTTCGAATGGCCGGATTTTTTTTATCAGTCTGATAGGCTTGCGCCGTTAGTTCAGGCGCATTCCAATAACCCATCCCAATGTATTGACTACGAACATATAACTCCCCCTCTAACGCATTCACCTCACCAGCTGAATCTAAGAAAAAAAGAGTGATACCAGCGGGCTCTGTTCCAATTGGAATAACGTGTCCACTGTAATCAGCACTATCAGCCAAAGACATCATATTAAGTGCAACAAATCCGCTGGTTTCGGTTGCTCCATAGCCATTAACAAATAGACACGCTGAATTCATTCGGCGCTTAAATAAAGTGTAATCTTGCCCAGTAACGGTTTCACCACCTAAAATAATAATGCGTAAAGAATCAAACTGTTGAGGATGCTCAGGTTGATTGAGCATTTCTCGATAAGTCGTTGGCGTAGAATGATAAATCGTTACACCCTCTTCTTTTATACGATGTTCAAGACCTGCCGCTCCTTGCTTTCGAACATTAATCGGAATTAACGTTGCTCCGGCTAATAGCGCACAATACAGATCGGTCGTCGATCCATCAAAAACAAACGAAGATAAAACACTGTGCTTATCCTCAGCCGTGATGTTAAATAAATTAACCAGTGTATCAACATGAAAGAGAATGTTGCCGTGAGTCTGTATGACCCCTTTAGGCGTACCAGTAGACCCTGAAGTATACAAAATAGATGCGGAGGAAAGAGGATCCGAATGAACCTCCTCCATGGGCAAACAATCCAAGTTCAAAACTTGATCTAAAAAAACAACTCTGCTTTTTTGCTCAACAGTCAGCATATGCAAATAAGGATTGTCTTTTCTATCGATAATAATCATCGCAGGATCTGAGTCGTCCACTACAAATTTGATTCGCTCAGGGGGAAAGTCAATCTCTATAGGAACATAAATACAACCGATAAGCAGCGTGCCCAAAATAGCCATCACCATGTCTTCAGGTTCTCGCATACCAATCACAATACGCATGCCTGCTTTGCACCCATGTTGTTGACCTAAACTCGCAAATTGTCGTGCGTTGTTAGCCAGCTCAGCATAAGTCCACGTTGTGGTTTCTGTTTTTAGTGCAATGTTATTCGGATATAACTGGGCAGACTGTAAAAATCTAATGCCTATGGATGACTCTTTATTACACCATTCAAAGCAAATATTTTGTGGAGATACCAACGTTTCCATGATGACCAAGCCTTAATTAAAATTTAATTTATTCCGTTGTAACCATCGTTCCAATACCATCACCGACCATAAAAAATTAGCGACATGTGCATTGGGACTGTCTTGTTGACGTGTGATTAATGCCACAATTTTAGCGTGACTGAATAAGTTTCTCTCTCTAAATGATTGAGAGTGAAGTGTGTCTTGAACGATATTAAACAGAACGTGTCCTTTCGTTAACATCGCCACGATGGGCAAAGTAAAGGGTTGTTTTGGCCGCGTAAGCACTGATTCAGGTAACTTGTTTTTCGCCGCATTATAAATAATTTTTTTCACGGAGTGATTATCTAATAAACAATGCTCTGGCAAACTACGTGCAAAAGCAGTCACACCAGGCTGACAAAAAGGAACCCTTACTTCCACCGAATTAGCCATGCTGAGATGATCCACACGTCTCAATATATACGACGGAAAGCGTTCATCCTGATCAAATGCTAGTAGTGCTTTCAGTCGGCTATTGAGCAAACCTGTTTGCTCCTGAATCATCATTTCAGCCTGATCAAGAAAAGCCCTGTGATTAAAAAGCGCTTTATAATCTGCTGTATAGGAAAAATTGCGCATGTCAGCCGTAGTGCCCGATATCACATCTAAA
>DNVL01000148.1 GCA_003507515.1 Legionella sp. | reverse complement strand
GCTGCGATACGGATTGATGTCCAATCCTCCGCGCCGGGTATAGCGGCCATAAACGGTGAGTGCTTCCGGTTTGCACCGTTGCATGATGTCCATAAATATTCGCTCAATGCATTGCTCATGAAACTCATTGTGATTTCGGAACGATACGATGTATTTCAATAATCCTTCCCGATCGATTTTAGGCCCCTTGTAGGCGATCTGCACGCTTCCCCAATCGGGTTGATACGTGACCAGGCAGTTTGATTTTAACAAGTCGGAATACAAGGTTTCATCGACTGGTTCATCGCTGGTCACCAGGAAACGGGGCTCAACGGTATACCGAAAGCCGCTCACATCCAGCGCATCAATGGACTCACCTGAAAAAGAGGCGTGTAAAATGCCATCAGGTAAGCGGCCCAAGGGATGAATGGCAAGGAATACTTCGGCACCCACGGCGCGCGTTAGATCGCGAAGGGCCGTGGTTTCAACGTCACTGATGTCTTTAAAAGAGGTATTGTTAAAAGAATTAAAATAAAGTTTTAATGATTTGGATTCGATGATCATCGGCGATCGGCAGTCATACCTGATTTCTGCCGTCCCCACCATCGGCTTTCCTTTTTCATTGAGCCAGGATACTTCATAGTGATTCCAGCCATCAAATCCATAAAAAGGCAACTGGGCCGGATCGATGCCAATCTCGGCACGCTTCTCGTCTCTCGAAATGGGGAACAAGCGATCGGGATTATAATGTGCATCATAATCTGATTTTTTACCGAGTTCGGAATGGGTTTGGGTCAGGGGCTTATGCTTGTAAATCATGGGGTGCGATCCAATGGAATTGATAGGCTAAAAACAAAAAAACAAATAAGCTCAACGACAAGCAGATGCGCCAGGTTAATGACTTAACGCTGCGTGTGGTTTTGCCTTTATCGCGGACCAGAAACACAAGCCCGCTCACTAGCGAGGCTAAAATAACCAGCATGACGATAATAATGATTGTTTTGGCTAACATGCGTGATACTCTTTGCGATACGAAGGCAGTCAGTATATACATCACTGTGCGAGATGGGAATAAAAAACATGGCGTGTTCAACATCATGAGAAAGACAGCATTGGTTCTCCTGTGTTGCGTGTCTTACGTGCTTCATGCGGCTCACTTATCGAGTTTAAAAATCACAGGGATAACGGGCGATCCCTTGCTGAATGTGCAGCATCGCTTAAGCGAGCTCTATACCGACCAATCCATTCACCAGGAATCTCTCGATACGCTACGTAGCCAGGTGGCCAAAGCCTTATACCCCTATGGGTATTTCAAACCAGACATTTCAGTCTACGCGGGCAGTGCACGTCAGACGATTTTCATACAGGTGGTGTTAGGAGATCGGTTACTCATCACGACCTTCACGCACCAGGTGAGCGGAGAAGGGGCTGATAATGCCGAAATACAGCAAACATTACGTGAACTTCCGCTGCATGTAGGCGATCCATTCAATAGCATGTTGTATGAAGAAGCGAAAGACCAATTATTGAGTGCAGCAGAACATCAAGGTTATTTGCATGCATCGTTTGAAACCTCAAAAGTCATCATCGATAAAGCCCGTTATACAGCAAACGTGATCTTGTTACTTCATACGGGCCCGCAATATTATTTTGGCCCTATTCGCTTTAACAAAACATCCATATCTCCTGAATTGCTGCATCGCTATGTTCCGTTTAAATATGGACAACCCTATTCCACAGGCCAGATCCTAGATCTGAATCGCAATTTAGTGGGCAGTGGTTATTTCAATGCAGTGAATGTGAGCCCGGCGATCAATGCAGCGAGTCATGTGCCCATTGATGTGAGTCTTGTGCCGGTCAAACGGATTAATTATTCGGTGGGGGCGGGCTATGGCACCGACACAGGCCCGCGTGGGCGTTTAGGCTTGAGTGTCATTCCTGTGAATCATGCCGGCCATACATTCAATGCCGTGGCGCTGGGATCGTTTCAGGAAAATGCGTTGGAGGCACAATACAGCATTCCAGGGGCCAATCCAGTCACTGATCATTATCGTTTCAATGGTGGGTTTTCCAACTTAAGTTATAATGCCGGCCACAGCAATGCCGTGTTGTTGGGGGTGGCACAACAGCATGTGTTGACGCATTTTCAACGCATACTGTCTTTGAATGCGTTGCATGAGCGCTACAATTATACATTCACGGGTTTCTCGACCGAGGAAGAAACGCTGTTGTACCCCAAAGGGGTCTTTACTTGGAGCAAGACGACTGATCCATTGTTTTCGCCCTCAGGCTACAATGTCACGCTGAATGGCTTAGGTGCCAGTTCAGCGCTGCTATCGCAAATCAATCTCGCACAAGTCTCGATTAATGCGAAAGGAGCATATACGATGGATAGCATGCGGACCCGATTCTATGTGCATGCGATTCAAGGCTTTTCAGCTATCCATGACATCAACCACTTGCCCTTGTCGTTGGCCCTGTTGTTGGGGGGCGCTGAAAACTTAAAAGGGTATAGTTTTAATTCGATAGGGCCTGGCAAAGTGCTGAGTTATGCCGGTATTCAAATTCAAAAAGAAACCGCTCACCATTTATTTTTGTTAGGCTTTTATGATGTGGGCGATGTGTATGATCCGATGAACGCGCAGACGAAATATGATGCAGGCATTGGCATCATGTGGGTGTCTCCGGTAGGACCCATCAAGGTTGAGGTGGCACAAGCCATCAATCAACGAGGGCAACGGATCCCGGATCATAGCCCCAAATTAGTCATTAACATGGGGCCTGATCTTTAATGCGATATATCAACGTCATCTTTTATAAAACAATGGCCATCCTTGTGTTGCTCGTGTGTGCTTTGGTTTTTTTACTGTGCACAACGCCAGGTGCTGATGCGCTGCTAACCGTTGCTGGCTTTATTTTACCCGGCCAATTGCACATACAGCAGCTCGCAGGTAATGTTGTGACCGGTCTTTCCATGACTGAATTAACGTATGTGGATCAAAAGGTCAATCTTCATTTGGTGCATGGTGAGGTACGTTGGGTGATAAAGATGCATCCATGGAATCTGACGCTTCAATTGAGTCATGTTAAACTGCAGTACAAAGATCAGCGGATTGATGTGCAGGGCCATGCCCAACTATTCGCGCCTTTTACTGTATTCGCAACACTCCATAT
>DNVL01000149.1 GCA_003507515.1 Legionella sp. | reverse complement strand
GATGAGATCGGCCATTAAGATAAACAACGATGTGACGAGCAAGAAGGACGTCACGGCACCCAGCGTGGTGGCGTTGGCACTGGTGGAGGTGAAGGGTAAAAACAGTCTGGAAAATGGTTGTTCAAACGCCAGATCGCCGATGGCACCCGCTAAAATGGCAACGGTGTTAATTCCAATTTGGACCGCTGTAAAAAAGTGCCCAGGCTGGGCTTGTAAGTCTAGGACGAGCCGAGCACGTGGATCGCCATTGCTTAATAATTGTTCGAGTTTGAGTTTGCGCGCCGCCGCAAGTGAAATTTCTGAAATGGAAAAAAACGCGCTGATGACGATCAGCGAGCATAATAATAAGGTGCTTTGAAAAGAACTCATCATGTCTCTCGGGTTCGTAACGCCTTGGTTTAGGCTAAGAACGTTAGGGGTGATTCTTCATTCTTTACAGTGTAATCGGTTTCGATAGCCTAAATAGGAGATGCCAAATATTAACATTTTTTGCACTAAAATCATAGTGCTGTGAATATCCGTGCATCTCCATCTTCGCAGGGACTACACGTTTTCCGTCGATTTTCGTCGTTCAGTTCGACCGCTCAACCACTCAGGGCAGACTTCTAAAATTTGTGCGATTTTATTCAGCTCCTCGTCCGGTGGGAGCATGTGACCGAAGATCATTGCATTGGCTAAATGCCGCGATACGCCAAATACTTTGGCCACGGCTTTGATTTTTTCTGTCAGCTCCTCTGGAAAATCCAACAAAGACAACTCACGGTTAAATCGTTGTGCAAACACTTTGCTGTTCATGGTTTAAGTCCTTTTAAAGTTAAGTGTGTGATTAAATTGCTCTTAAAAAATAGTTCAAATCCAATTCCCTGGCGGCTTTCACATCATCCAGTCGTTTGACAGGCAGGGTTTCTGGGGCATCCGTTAGTAACGTTGGGTTGGTTTGGCTCTCATGCCGTATGGCATGCATGGCGTGAATGAACGCATCCAGTGTTTCTTTGGATTCGGTTTCCGTAGGCTCAATGAGCAAGCATTCAGGTACCAACAGTGGGAAATAAGTGGTGGGTGCGTGAACGCCGTAATCCAGCAACCGCTTGGCCCAATCCATCGCGCTTATGTGGTGCGCCTTTTTCTCCTGTTTTAAGGTCAAGACAAATTCATGGCTCGCGCGCCGCTTAGGATAAGCGGGCATGAATCCGATGCGTGTTAATTCAGCGAGTAGGTAATTCGCATTGAGCGTGGCATATTCAGATACGCGCAGCAGGCCTTCGCGCCCTAACGTCAGAATATAAAAATAAGCACGCAGCAAAATACCGGCATTGCCCATGAAACATGATAAGCGGCCAATGCTGTGAGGGACATCGGCACGCGTGGCCCAATCGTAACGTCCTTCTTTTTGAACCACTATAGGCAGGGGCAGAAAGG
The DNA here is from genome assembly GCA_003507515.1 of Legionella sp. GTDB lineage: Bacteria > Pseudomonadota > Gammaproteobacteria > Legionellales > Legionellaceae > DDPF01. The sequence goes on along the minus strand of DNVL01000149.1, from coordinate 2,445 downwards.
GTTCTAAACGTTTGCCCACCGCAACCGGGCCGGCGCCTGGGCCACCGCCACCATGCGGTGTTGCAAATGTTTTGTGTAAATTCAAATGCATGACATCAAAGCCCATGTCGCCGGGTCGGACTTGTCCGACAATGGCATTCAAGTTGGCGCCATCATAATAGAGCAGGCCACCTGCTTGGTGCACCATGTCAGCAATGTCTTTGATTTGTCTCATGAACAACCCTAGTGTCGATGGGTTGGTGAGCATGATGCCAGCCGTTCTTGGGCCTAGATGATGGCGCAGTGCGTCAAGATCCATATCGCCGTCGGGGGCCGTAGGAATTTCAACAATTTTAAAACCGCACATCACGGCAGACGCTGGATTGGTGCCGTGTGCTGCGTCTGGGATCAGGATTTCATCACGCAAGGGGTCACCGCGTGATTGATGGTAGGCTTTGATCATCGCAACACCTGCAAACTCTCCTTGAGAGCCGGCCATGGGCGTTAAAGAAACGCCGGTCATCCCGGTGATGTCGAGCAAGTAGGTTTGAAGCATAAACAGGGCTTGTAGAAACCCCTGGCTTGCCTCAACTGGCATGAGGGGGTGGCGGTTGCTAAAGCCTGCGATGGATGCGGCTTTGTGCACGCCGCGCGGGTTGTATTTCATGGTGCATGAACCGAGAGGATAGAAGTGCGTATCAATGGCGAAATTTTTTTGTGACAAGCGCGTATAATGACGTACTACCTGTAATTCGGAACAAGCGGGCCAACGGGGCGGGGTTTGCCGTTGAAATGCCGCAGGAATCGCGTAAGGACTCGTGCGGGGTTTGGGTGATTGTGCGCGGGCTTGTCGGCCAGATTGCGATTGGTCGAAGATCAACATAATTTCCCCTCCCGTTGGCGAATGATGTCTTTGATTTCGTCACGGTGTTTGACTGGGGTGAACTCAATCAATGCGTGATCTGCAATGCCAGCCAAGGCATAGGGATCTTGCTGCAAGATAGACTCTAAATGTGCACGATCAGTGGTGAGTGCGATCAGAATACCCCCTGTTCTTGGTTTCATGGGACCTGATGCCAAAAACAAGCCTTGTTGATAGTGATAATCGAGAAACTCGCGGTGTGCTTGTAAATATTTATCGACTTCAGTCAGTGCTACTTTATAAGTTAATTGCACAATAAACATTCGTTACTCCTGTTGCATGCAAGCGGTTAATGCCTTGGCATAACACGCGATGTCATCATCGGTTCGCATTTCGGTCGCACAGACCAGCAAGGTGTTCGCCAATGTTGGAAAATGTGGGCCGATGGCGTAGCCCCCTTCAATGCCTGCTGCGTGCAAACCGTGTAAAACATCTTCCACGGGTCGATTAAGCCTCAGCAATGCCTCATGAAAATAAGGTGCGGTAAAGACCTGAGTGACGCCTTTAATTTGTGTTAATGCGTGCACCAGCGCATGCGTATTATGATGGCAACGTTCAGCAACCTCTATGAGCCCTTGAGGCCCCAGCAGGCTCATATGGATGGTGGCCGCCGTGACGAGTAACCCTTGGTTGGTACAAATGTTTGACTTCGCTTTGCCGCGACGAATGTGTTGTTCGCGGGCTTGCAGCGTGAGGGTAAAGCCGGTGTTGCCGTCTTTATCGACTGTGCGACCAATCAGGCGTCCAGGCATTTGCCGAACATGCGCCATGCGCGTGCTGAAAAAGCCGAAATAGGGTCCACCGGATGCCATGGGCGATCCAAAGGGTTGGCCTTCACCGCACACGATATCGACGCCTTTTTCGCCCCAAAGGCCCGGTGGCTTTAGAACGCCTAGCGAAATAGGATTGACGCACGCCACGCTGATGACATGGTTGGCATGCGCCCAGTCGGTCATGGCATCGACCTGCTCCAAGTGGCCAAAGAAATTGGGCTGTACCAAGACCAACGCGGTGAAATCACCGCCCGTGTATTGTGTCAGCGCGCTCATTGGCGTGACACCGGATTCCAGATCAAACGGCAACGTGAGCAATTCAATGTGTTGGTTTCGTACAATGGTGTCTAATGTTTCACGATAAAACGGATGAAGGGAGCCGACCACCAACACGCGGTTGGAGGTATTGTGGCGGTTGATGCGCACGGCCATGAGCACCGCTTCAGCTAGCGCCGTGGCGCCATCGTACAGGGAGGCATTGGCGACGTCCATGGCGGTTAATTCAGCCATCATGGTTTGGTATTCATACAGCAATTGCAATGTGCCCTGACTGGCTTCGGCTTGATACGGGGTATAGGCGGTCAGAAATTCGCCTCGCGATGCGATGTCCCAGACTGCGGCCGGAATATGGTGTTCATAACTCCCAGCTCCGATAAAACAAATGCCTTGCGGGTTTTGATGGGCTAGTGCGTGCGCTTGCTTCAGCAGGTCCATCTCATTCATGCCTTCAGGGATATTTTTGAGTTCCCCATGCAGGAGCGCGGGTGGAAT
>DNVL01000216.1 GCA_003507515.1 Legionella sp. | reverse complement strand
TTTATTTTTCACGCTTTAACGGGGTCTGGGCACACGGCGATTTTGCCCAAATCACGCCCCATGATGGACTCATTATTTACGGCCGATCAGATGCTATATTAAATCCAGGTGGTGTTCGCATAGGAACGGCAGAAATTTACCGTCAAGTGGATAAAATACCCGGCATCGTAGACAGTGTCGTTATTGGCCAAGAGTGGAATCACGACGTTCGCGTGATTTTATTTGTCAAACTGCGTGACGGGGTGGAGCTAGATGACGCATTCATGCAGAAGATTCGACAAACCATCCGCACCAACGCCTCACCACGCCATGTACCGAGCAAGATTTTACAAGTGATGGATATTCCACGCACCATCAGCGGCAAATTGGTCGAGGTCGCGGTGCGTCAAGCGGTGCATGGGGTACCGATTCCTAATCTCAGTTCGCTAGCCAATCCGGAAGCTTTGGTCTATTTTAAAGAGAGGCAAGAACTCATGTAATGATACGTTTGGCATGGTTCAACAATGGCTTAAAGCACACGTACCGCATCAACAAACACAATTTCGCCCTGCATGTTTGGCTCTATACAACTGTGCATCCGCTTCCTTCAGCAGCACGTCTTGTATACAGGGGGATTCTGCCAGAAAAACAGACGCCCCGATGCTGCACGTCACCTCTCCCACCGCCAACCCACCCAGAGAGGATTGGCGCACCCATTCGACCAATGCCTTTGCACGCGATAGTGCATCAGCCAATGTACTCCAAGATAATATCACTAAAAATTCATCGCCCCCATACCGAACACAAACGTCAGAATGACGGACATGATTGATGAGTATTTGTCCGAATTCGCACAACACTAGATCGCCCACGTGGTGTCCATACAAGTCGTTAATCTGTTTGAAGTGATCAATATCGAGCATCAAACAGGCTACCGGATAGGCATGCCGCTGTGCCGATAGCAAATTTTTTTCAAGCCATACCGACATAAACCGCCGATTGTACAAGTTCGTCAAGGGATCGCGATAACTGGCTTCTTGTAATTGAATGGCATCCTCTAACAACATCTGTTGATGAAGCGCGTTTTCCGTCACGTCCACGAGCGTCACCCATGCCATGTTTTTACCCTGATCGGCGATAACAGGCGACATCAGCACCTGCTGCATCATGCCCAGGCCTACAACTGGAATAAGGCAGGGATTCAAGAGCTGGGGCAGCAGTTGCATGGCTGATCCTGCAAACACTTTTTCCAATGCATCGGAAAATCGAGGATGTTCAAACCCTGGAAAAAGATCCACCAACTGCTTTCCCAACGCCGCAGCATGGGCGATTCCTGTTTTTTCCTCCATCCAAGCATTCCACTCATGGATACGTCCAGATGAATCTAAAATAAAAACACCCAGCGGCAACTGGTTAAGGGGTTTCTCAACACAAAATGTCGAAGCAATGGCATTCATGTCGCCAGTCCTTGGATATGAAATGTACGACCAGTATAAGGAATAGAATAGACACTGGCAAATGAATTGGAATTGTCAATTACGATAAATCGTGTATACTTAAGTTTTGCGCCGATTTGACATTTCAGCTTGCGGGCGCTCAGTGAATCTATTCATCAACGAATACATGCATTGAAAACACGGCTAAAGCGGGTAGAACCTCCTCCCTTCTTAGCGTCCCGCCCGTTGTCAATATTTTTAGAGTAGATGCGATGATTGAACTATCCGACGTATCCAAGTCCTATGCAAGTCATGAAGCCCTGCGAAACATTGATTTGTTTGTGCAAGAAGGCGAAATTTTTGGGATTATTGGCAAAAGTGGTGCTGGTAAATCCACGCTTTTGCGTTGCATTAATGCATTAGAGCGTCCAGATGCGGGCAGCGTTTGGGTGGATGGTGAATGCATTACAATGCTCAATGCACGCGCATTGCGCCGAGTGCGCCATAAAATGGCCATGATTTTCCAATCATTCAATTTATTAAATTCCAAAACAGTCTACGACAATATCGCTCTGCCAATGCGCATCCAAGGCATGGATGAAACCGCCATTCAAACCAAAATTCACGAACTCCTACCCTTGGTGGAACTGTGCGATAAAATATGCGCCTACCCGTCACAATTGAGCGGTGGGCAAAAGCAACGCGTGGCCATTGCACGCGCGCTGAGTTGCTCGCCTAAAATACTGCTGTGTGACGAAGCGACCTCAGCCCTTGATCCTGAAACCACAGAAGCCATTTTAGCGCTGTTAAAAAAAATCAACACACTCTACGGGATTACCATCGTGCTCATCACGCACGAAATGAATGTGGTGAAACGCATTTGTCATCGCGTCGCGGTTATGGAGAAAGGAGAAATCATTGAAACCACCGCCCTGGCTGAAGTGTTTTCTCAAAAAGATAGCCTGGCACGTGGCCTATTGTACTCACAATTAAGCCCTCGCCTTCCCGCATCCATCAGCGCCCGCCTATCTTCCGTCCCAACGGACCGACCGTTATTAAAACTATTTTTTGAGGGGACCAGTGCTACCGATCCATTTATCAGTCAGATAAGCCGCGAATTAAACATCGATATCACGATTTTACTCGCCAACATCGACTGCATCAATGCCGTTGCCTGCGGCGTACTGGTGGTGGAATTGCATGCCAATGAAACCTTGTTGGACGCGTTTATTCAGCGTGCAGCTCATGCCAACTTAACCGTGGAGATTTTGGGATATGTCACTGACTCTTGCCTATGATTTAATGATTGCGACCGGCGAAACCGTTTACATGGTCTTCGCTAGCACGCTTTTGGCGGTACTGCTAGGGCTGCCATTGGGCACGCTCCTGTTTACCAGCGCACACGTTAAACCGCATCCGCAGTTATATCGTCTGATGGCGAGTATCATCAACATCAGCCGCTCCATTCCGTTCATTATTTTACTAGTGGCCATCATCCCACTCACGCGCGTATTGGTGGGCACGTCCATTGGCACCCATGCAGCGATCGTTCCGTTAACCCTAGGTGCGGCCCCTTTTTTCGCAAGATTAGTGGATAATGTTTACAAAAGCCTTCCGTCCGGTCTAATTGAAGCAGGCTTTGCAATGGGGGCAAACACCTGGCAGATGGTACGCCACATTTTATTGCCCGAGGCACGCCCCGCTTTGATTCACGCGGTCACAGTCACCGCCATTACCCTGGTTAATTATTCCGCCATGGCCGGAACAGTGGGTGGCGGCGGTTTGGGGGACTTGGCCATTCGATATGGGTACCAGCGATTTAATCCCATCATTATGTTGGCAACCGTCGCCATTTTGGTCTTGATTGTTCAAGGATTGCAAATGGGCGGCGACCGCTTTGCTCGCCATTTTTCTAGAGGAGATTGTTGATGCGTTTTATTCGTTTCACTGGCGTTTTTTGCATGTTAACGTTGGCATTATTGGGATGCGGCAAACCAGATCCCAATACCTTGATCGTGGGGACCATTTCGGGGCCTGAAACCGCGTTGGTTGACGTGGCACAAAAGGTGGCCCTTGAACGCTATGGCTTAACCGTTAAAATCATTGAATTCAGTGATTACAATTTGCCAAATGAGGCGTTGATGGACGGCACATTAGATGCCAACGTGTATCAACATCGTCCTTATTTAGAGGCCGCAAAGGCGGCCCATGGTTATGCATTTGATGTCATTGGCAAAACGTTTGTCTACCCTACAGGCATTTACTCCGCTAAATTTAAATCCCTGAAACAATTGCCCAATCAGGCACTCATTGCACTCCCTAACGACCCCAGCAATGAATCGCGCGCGCTGTTGCTCTTGCAAAAAGCAGGTCTTATCACCCTCAAAACCACGCGCGTGATGACCATTCGAGACATTCTGAGCAATCATAAAAATCTCAGGTTTAAAGAGCTAGATGCAGCCCAGCTTCCTCGCGTATTAGCCGATGTAGATGCTGCCGTTATCAACACGACCTTTGCCATTCCCGCAGGACTTCGGCCAACAAAGGATGCGCTGTTTCTTGAAAACAAACTCTCCCCTTATGCCAATTTAATTGTGGTTCGTCGTGGCAATAAGAAGAAAAATCAATTAAACCTGTTAGTGAAAGCATTAAACTCAAACGAGGTGAAAGACAAAGCACACGCGCTGTTTGGGGACGCGGCGATTGTGGCATGGTAGTGAATTTAAGTTTCAGTTAATTATTTTATACTATACTGTGAGTCAATAGTGAATCAGAGGAGTGAGCCATGTCCGCTTTAGATTACATTGTGCCTGTTTTAAATATTAATATCTCTTTGGCTGAATTGCTTAACGGAAAACCAATGGAGAAATGGCGCATCAAAGACGAACACAAAGATTCAAAGATTCGTCAATTTTTCTCGGCTGATGAGAAAGCAGGAGCCCTTAAAGAGGTGGAAGAGGAATACCGCCTGGACGTAACCTACTCGACTGACTTATCCAATGTACATCCTACGCTCAAAACGTACCTTGACGCGCGCGGCGATACACTCATACCCAATCGATTACATAACGACGAGCTCAAAGACAAATTTAATCAATTGCCAGATACTATCAAAAAGCTGTCCTCCCCCCACACGCTCGATGATACGGAAAAACTTTTGAGGGAGCTACCTAGCCCACACGAACCCATCAACATGAAGGCATTGCATGACCACATCACGAACATAAAGAAGCAAATGGAAGTGCAATTGGACCGCGACATTAAACATATTGAAGACTTATTTTTAACTCCCCCTGCTGGCACTAAAAGCGCGTTTCTTACGGCATTGGAAAGTCCGAACACTCCTCCAGGCGATCCTTTACCTTTAATGAATGCTAAAGAAATACGCGAACTTAAAACCGAGATGCTGGCAGCAGTCAATGATGCACATAACTCGTCCCTCAAAGCATTCAATCAAGAACTAGAAGATCAATATCAAAAGGCCGAAAATGATCATGACTTATTGCTTATTCTAGCATCTGTTCTGAAAAACGACCCTAAAATGGCAAAGAAATTTGAAGCTCAAATGTTAAACGCAAGAGAAGAAGCGGACGCCAAAGCGAACCCAGGCGCTGGGCCCATGGGACCAAGTACAACCGAAGATATGAACACAGTAGCCAAGCAAAAACTCGATAGAGGCATCGCTAAGAATATTGTATACAAACCCTTGGACGTAGAAACAGAGCTGTCATCCAGAGAAAAACCATGGTTTGGAGGAATTGAAGGAGGTGCTTTCTTTACCAGTATCACGGGCCAATCAATTCGGCATGGTACCGATAGGGAAACCGGCAACACCTTCTATAATATACAATTCCCTGCGCGCATCCCCTGCGGTCCCGTTGCAAGGTGTTTGTCTGAACTATTCTTTGACACCAAGTTAACCGGTGACTATTTCTCAACCTATTATTCTAACCGACAAGACAATATTAAAATTGAATACTTATCCATGACTGAACGGCTCTGGGCGGAAGGTTATAGAAAAGCAACCATCAATATAAATCATAACCCAAACGATCAAGAGATGACACATGCGTTAGAACATGCACGTAACGCCATCGCTGCTAGTTGCGAAGCGGGCTTTAAACCAGATAACTTGACCATTCACATCAATGGACACGAGATGGCCTTGTTTGATAAAAAAAATGATAAAGGTGAGATAACAAAAAAGGGGGTCTTTAAATCAGAAGCGGCCATGAATGCCATGATACAAAAAGCCGAACAAAAAGTAGCAGCAAAAGAGACCTACCGTCCTCCAGAAATGAAAGCGATAGGACAAGTGGTCAAAGAATTGCGTGCTGCTAGGGAAAAGGCGGAGGCGGATGCTAAAAAAGAGGAAGAGAAAAAGAAAGAAGAAGATGCCAAATCTGCGCCACGGCCAGGGTCTTAAATGTGCGCCCGGGTCTTATTCTTTGACTAGCCATTGCGTCTCACTCAAGACCCGTATATAATTCGAACACTTTTTTTGCCAATCGAGTACCATGAATCATAAAGTAGGTTTTGTCAGTTTGGGCTGTCCAAAAGCGTTGGTCGATTCGGAACGCATCATTACGCAACTGCGCGCACAAGGCTATGATTTAGTCTCCAGTTACCAAGATGCCGGCGTTGTGGTCATCAACACCTGCGGATTTATTGATGCGGCAGTAAAAGAATCATTGGATACGATTCGTGAAGCCATGGCTGAAAATGGCCGGGTCATTGTCACAGGATGCCTGGGCGCTAAGGCTGATATGATTCGGGAGGCGTGCCCTGATGTATTGCACATTAGCGGCGCACATGCGTATGAAGACGTGGTTCGTGCGGTGCAAAAACACCTTCCGCCGCCTATTGATCCGTTTACTCAACTCATCCCGCCACAAGGCATCAAACTCACGCCACGCCACTATGCCTATTTAAAAATATCGGAAGGCTGTAATCAAAAATGCACGTTTTGCATCATTCCCACCATGCGCGGCAAGCTACAAAGCTATCCCATCACACAAGTGCTAACCGAAGCCAAACGCTTAAAAGAAGCCGGTGTGCGAGAAATTTTGGTGATTTCACAAGACACCAGCGNNCCATCCATACCCGCTTCTATGATTTGTGTGAGCAATTGGGTGAATTGGGTCTTTGGGTTCGCCTGCATTATGTATACCCCTACCCCCATGTGGACCATATCATCCCTTTAATGCGTGATAAGCTGATTCTCCCGTATCTTGACATCCCCTTGCAGCACGCCAGCACGCGTGTATTAAAAGCCATGAAGCGCCCTGCCAGCAGTGAAAATACATTGGCTCGCATTGCGAGTTGGCGTGACATTTGTCCAGACATCACCTTGCGTTCCACCTTTATTGTCGGCTTCCCGGGTGAAACGAACGATGAGTTTGAAGAGCTGCTTGATTTTCTCGAAGAAGCCCAACTGGATCGCGTAGGCTGCTTTCAATATTCTCCAGTGCAAGGGGCTAAAGCGAACGCATTGCCGGATCCGATTGCAGACGACATCAAAGAAGAGCGCTTTCACCGGTTCATGCAACTGCAAGCCCAAATCAGCCGAGATAAATTAAAAACAAAGATAGGTTCGCAACAAACCGTGTTGGTGGATGCCATCCTGGATGATCACATCAAAGCACGTAGTATGAGCGATGCACCGGAAATCGATGGATTGGTGTATTTGCCACCCACGCCAGGGGTGCAGGTCGGCATGCATGTGGATGTCACCATCACGGACAGTGATGATTATGATTTACACGGCGAGTGCCTTGTGTAGTTACACAGCCGTTGGACCAATGCCCAACCTACACGGTTATGCGTTGTAAAACCCTTGGCTGATCGCCAGCACATCGTTTTCATGCCCACGCCTTGTTACGGGGGCCGCTCCTCGCAACACTTGCTGATGTAACATCTGCTGGTTGTTGCGATAAGCCTTCTTTAAAGTCCTTGCTTGTGTTTTACTCAACACGTGATAAAGAAACAACTGATTCAATTGCACCAGTGTGTGTGTTGCACGCACAAAGCTCTTTTGCGGGTGCGCTAACACTAGATATTGCACTAAAAACGCAAGATCTAGCAATCCACCCGCCACTTGTTTGATGGACTCACGTTCAGATGATGTATTCATTTTTTCACGCATCGTCAGCACCTCGCGGCGCAGCCAGGCCCGGTCACGCGGTAAACACAATACGTCGGACTTGAGCTGATGAAAGGCACGCTTCAATGCCTTTGGTGCACACAACATGCGTGCACGCAACAGCGCTTGATGCTCCCATACCCACGCCTCTGTGCGCTGATAATTAACAAATGCGTCAACATGACTGACCAACAAGCCCGCCTCACCTGAAGGCCTTAGTCGGGTGTCGACCGAGTACAGCACACCGGTTTGTGATCGCGTGGTGAGCATGTGCAAGATTTTTTGGGTCAATCGTGTCACCCAGTGCACGTCTTGCAAATCAGCCGTGTGCAAAAAAACCAAGTCTAAGTCTGAGTCATAATTCATGTCTCGACTCCCCAGCGTTCCATAGGCCACAATAGCGAAATGCGAATGCATCTGAGACGTTAGGGGCAGGCGATCTCTCATTTGCTGGCAGGCACACCTAACGACGTGCACAAGAATGACTTCAGCGACATCCGACAAAAAACGCCCCACGCGTACAGCATCACAAAATCCATATAATTCAGCACGAGCGGCCAATAACCAATGGGTCAATTTAAATTGTCGAAACACCTCATCCAGCACTTCACGGTCATCTGAAGAAGACAAGCGTTCCCTTAATAGGTGATCTAATTGAACGCGAGAAGGCGGCCGCCAGGAAGGCGCTTCATCCAGCAACACTTCCAATAAAAAAGGCTGCTCCAGCACCAATGATGTGATAAAAGGGCTATGCGCAAAACAATACAACAAGGCCTGCAAGGCCTGCTTGTTTTCCGTTAACAACGCCAAATACGCACTGCGTCCTACAATTTTCTCCAACAAATGCAGCACTTGCAGCAAGACAAAATCCGCAGACTCCACTTGCGTGAGCTCGCTCAATAACAAGATCATAAACCGATCGAGCCGCATACGAACAGAATGGATTAAATGACGACAACGCGGTGAATGGCGAAACGCGTGAATCATCTGATAGCATCGATGCGCATCTGGAAAGCCTAAGCCAGCCAACCAATGTTCGGCCATGGTGGCTTCCACATGCCCCTGCCAGACACTCGACAATTGATGATTCAATTGACGAGTGCGCTCTTCATCGGACTCAACCGGTCCAAGAATGGCCACAAAAGCATCATGAATGACCCCCTGATAGTGATGCAAACGCGTGATGACATCCGACCATGTGTCAATGCCCATCATCAACATGATTTGTACCCGCTTCACCTCGTCATTCGGCAATGCGTGCGTTTGCTGATCGTTGTGAATTTGAAGCGCATTTTCAAGCTGGCGCAAAAACAAATAGGCGGCACTCAGAGCACCTGTCTCCGCTGGCAGCAACCGGGCATCGTAAACGGCTTGAAGCGCCAACAGTGCATTTTGCTGCTGCAGTCGGACAAGCCTACCACCCCAAATCAATTGTACCGATTGAATGATAAATTCCACCTCACGAATGCCACCCTGCCCCCGTTTAATGTCATCTAACATCGGGTTTAGTTGAATCTCACGGGTGATCATGGCTTTCATGCTGCGCAACGATTCAATGACACTAAAATCAATGTAGCGCCGGTATACGAATGGTGTTATCAGGCGATAAAACCATGCGCACCCGTCCCCAATCACACGGGCTTTGACCATCGCATAACGCTCCCAGTCACGCCCTTGCTCTTGGTAATAAGTTTCCATTGCCAATACACTGCACACCAACGGCCCACTCTCACCATTCGGTCGCAAGCGCAAGTCCACACGAAACACAAAACCCTCAGTCGTGACGGTTTGCAACAATTGCATGAACTGCTGCACGACTTTGGTGTAAAATTCTTGATTGCTAATGGATGTTTCGCCATCGGTGAAACCTGCTTCTGAAAAGGCGACAATCAAATCAATATCCGACGAAAAATTAAGCTCCTGCCCCCCTAATTTACCCATAGCCAATACATAACATTGCGCGCGCTCACCTGTCGCGTGCCGAGGATGCCCAAAACGCGCGAACAATTGTTCCTCACAAAACGTGAGCGCGTGCAAAATAATGGCGTCAGCACAATCTGACCATGCGGCCAGAGTGTCGCCCGTAGTCGCCAACCCCGCCAACTCGCGCAGCACCAAACGCAACAAATGGCGATGGCGAAATTGACGAAGTGCACTCTTAAAAGCAGTGAGTGGAAGGTCTAGTGGAATGTTAAGAACCAATACTTGATACGCATCGATGGCCAAGACATTCTGGCAATCGTCTTGGTCCAGTAACAGATGCAATGCCGTCACGTGCCGCGCTGCGTAATCACTTCCCTGCAACAGCAATGCTACCGATGCCATCAATGGGTGAACACACGTTGCAAATTGCGTTAAAAACAGCGTGCGCTTGGCGGGCAAATAATCGTGAAATTCAATTGACAAGATAAGCATATTTAGACTGAAAAGAAACGGTGTCATCATTATGACACCGTTGCGCATGATGACCAATTTGAAAAATTCCCTTCATGAGCCCGCTCGTAATATTCCTTGTGCGTAGGATATATTCCAAGGTATCATTTTTGCTTAGCCTAGAAGAAACCAATGAACTTAAACAAGTATTCACGATGTATTTTGGTGGGCTGCAATAAGTAGACGTGCTGGAATGCTCTCACAGACTTATAGTAACGTGTTATACTATACGCATTACATTTCCAAACACACCTGGAGTCCACATGGCCGCCATTGACGCATCCCCAAAAACATCACCCAACATCACTTTTTCAGTCAACGCCGCGAATAAAGTGGCATCACTCATCAAGGAAGAAAATGATCCTGACCTGAACTTGCGCGTCTATATTACAGGTGGCGGTTGCTCAGGGTTCCAGTATGGATTTACCTTTGATAAAGCCATTCAAGAAGATGACACCATCATTGAACAAACGTGCTCGGATGGGCAATCCGGCGTAAAATTATTGGTTGATTCCATGAGTTATCAGTACCTGCAAGGCGCTGAGATTGATTTTACCTCAGGCCTTGAAGAGCAGTTCAAAATTTACAACCCCAATGCGAAAACAACCTGTGGCTGTGGTTCGTCTTTTAGTATGGATGATGAGTAACGGGGCTTAATAGGGCTTCACCACGACGGTTGTGCCTATTTTCATAAAATGTTGATGCAACCAATGGGCGTCATTCGGTTTGACTCGAATGCAACCGTGGCTGGCATTTCGATTAGGCACATCATACGACCCGTGAACCGCATAATATTTACTGAAAAACATACAGTAAGGCATCGCAGCGCCCCCCACCCCAACAGGATATCGGCTAGAACGGCAATCAGCCCCACGCTTTGCAATCACATGGTACGTCCCGGTGGGTGTTCGACAAGAACGATGGATATCTGAGCAATACGCCCGCCCACCGGACCCATGCCCGGATCGCACCACCGTGCCATTTGCATTAATGGCTTTCCATTGCAGCGACCGGGGGTTGTAAACAAATTCATTATTACCCGCATAAGCAATCTCAGGCAACAGCAGCAGGCTAATGCTCATGAGGGTGACCACCCCCAACACTACCTTGGATTTGACTTTATCGTCCATGACCTTGATCCTATAATTTTAAATTCATTGTAATTATAGATCGTTATTTGATCATAGCAAATAAATATCAGTCAACCCCATCGGCTTTTTCCTGATTTTTTGGATAAAAACTGCGTGAATTGAGCGTGCCGCTCCAATTCATCGCGAGATGCGCGCATCACTGGTGATCTGCTCACCAGCCGCTCAAGTATGGGGTTAGCCTGAGGGTTTGATTCTGTGCTATTCCCTTCTTCCTCTAAAAACAATTGCGCCTGCCCACCGGTCATGGCGAGATATACAAACGCGAGTATTTCAGCATCCAGCAAGGCGCCATGGCGTAGACGCTTGGTGTTATCCACGTCATACCGTTTACACAAAGCATCCAAACTGTTGCGTTGGCCTGGGTGTTTGTTTCGTGCCATCACGAGCGTATCAATCACGCTACAGTGATTATCCAATCGATGAGGCCATTTAGCACGTTTGAGTTCTGCATTTAAAAAGCCAACATCAAACGGGGCATTGTGAATGANNGTTCGAGCAGGCTGAGCTCGTAATCAAGGAAGCCGACATCGAACGGGGCATTGTGAATGATCAGTTCAGCATTCTCGATGAACTGCAGAAACGCAGGCCATTGATCTTTGAAGAGGGGTTTATCTTGTAAAAATTCGGTCCCAATGCCATGGACCCGAAAGGCACCGGGATCTACTTCACGTTCTGGATTTAAATAAACATGGTAATGATTGCCGGTCAACTTTCGATTGATAAGCTCCATGCAACCGATTTCAATGATGCGATGCCCCAGTTCCGCACCGATACCGGTGGTTTCCGTATCTAAAACAATTTGTCTCATCGCAAAAAGGCCTCGATGGCTTCATTCGCCAAAGCGTCTGCACGCTCATTTTCAGGATGTCCTGAGTGGCCTTTTACCCAATGCCAATTGATTTGATGGAGCAAGGCCAACGCATCTAACTGCTGCCAAAGATCCACGTTTTTAACCGGCTCTCGTTTAGAATTTCGCCAGCCGTTCTTTTTCCACCCAGCCATCCATGACAACATGCCTTGCCGCAAATACTGCGAATCGGTGTATAAATCCACTTGACTCGCCCGTGTTAATGCCGTCAATCCTTGAATCGCGGCCATTAACTCCATCCGATTGTTCGTGGTGAGCAATTCTGCTCCCTTCAAACTTTTCTCCTGCCCCTGGAAACGCAATAACACCCCCCATCCACCCGGGCCAGGATTGCCTTTACAGGCACCGTCAGTATACATTTGTATGGTCATAGCAACACGTCTAAGTCAAAGAGCACATCTAGAAAAAGAGACTATAGCAAAAAATACCCCACGTTCCTATTGAAAAACCGTTACCCCTGTCCTCCACGGCCGTGATTATGCTAAGATTCGGCAATTTCATTACCACAGGTCGAAACACCATGGATAAAACCTATTCTCCCAAAACAATCGAAGAGGCGCGTTATCGCACCTGGGAAAACCACCATTATTTTAAACCGCGCGGGAATGGAAAGCCCTTTTGCGTGATGTTGCCGCCGCCCAACGTGACCGGCAGTTTGCATATGGGGCATGGGTTTCAGCATACGTTAATCGACATTGTCGTTCGCTATCAACGCATGATGGGTGCTCGCACGCTATGGCAACCGGGTACGGATCACGCGGGCATCTCCACGCAACTCATCGTAGAAGGGCAACTGGAAAAACAAGGGCTATCCCGTAAAAACATGACACGTGAGGCCTTTTTAGAGCGTGTGTGGCAGTGGAAAGAGGAATCAGGCGGCAATATCACTCGTCAAATGCGCCGCGTAGGCTCATCCGTTGATTGGACACGTGAGCGGTTCACCATGGATGAGGGCTTGTCCGCGGCTGTTCAGAAAGTATTTATTCAACTGCACGATGAAGGCTTGATTTATCGCGGAACCCGTTTGGTCAATTGGGATCCTAAATTAGGCACGGCCGTCTCGGATTTAGAAGTCATATCGGATGAAGAAGACGGCTTTCTTTGGCACATTCGCTACCTCGTGGTGGATTCGGACGAATCGTTAGTGGTCGCCACCACACGGCCAGAAACCTTGTTAGGTGACACGGCCGTTGCGGTTCATCCAGAGGACCCTCGTTATCAGCATTTGATTGGAAAACAACTGCATTTGCCGTTGTGTAACCGCACCATTCCCGTGATTGCAGATGATTATGTTGANNCCGCACACGATTTTAATGATCACGAAGTCGGCAAACGTCACCAGTTGGCGGTTATCAATATATTGACCAAAAAAGGCACGATCAATAAACATGCGCCCATCGAATATCAAGGCATGGATCGTTTTATTGCTCGCGCACAAATCGTGAAAGATTTACAAAAAGAACAATTACTCGTCAAGATTGAGCCGCAAAAATTAAAGGTCCCTCGAGGCGAAAAATCCAACGTGATCATTGAGCCACTGCTCACAGACC
>DNVL01000049.1 GCA_003507515.1 Legionella sp. | reverse complement strand
GCTTTATGAAAACATCAAATATACATATGATATAGAAGGCCGTGTGGACAGCAAAGAGATGAGCTACTCGAACCGCGGGGAGCCAGAAAAAGACGTTTATCAATACGATGCACTGGATAGGTTGATACACGTCAAGCGGCGAGGCCAGGAATATGAAAGCCCTAAACTGCCTCCGCCTGATTACACCATCCTATCCGTCGATTATGAGTACGATGCAGTGGGTAACATCCGAGACACGCACGTGACGGCCAGTTACACGGGTTATCAGGTCACAAGCCATGTTGATTATTTCCGATATGATGAGAACAATCGCATGCTTATCAATAAAGGCTTGCTGATCAACGGCAATATCAATATCACGAGCACACAAGGCACGGCTTTGGGATATGACGAAGTGGGCAATATTCAGGACGCTGAGACTTACGATGCGGGTGGGCGTCAACGGTATCGGTATGATTACAACACCGAGAACCAATTGGAGCGCACGCATAAAAATGGCATCGATTTACAAAGCAAGCGCTACGTGAATGGCCAATTGGCCGAAGAAACCTTGTTCAATATTTTTGGGGTGACGTCACAACATAATCAATACCGTTATGTAGCCGGGCATTTGCAGGAGCTAAAAATCACCGATGCGGCGTTTGATGCCTTGAATTACACGCACTATGACTATGACGCGGTGGGCAATCTCACGCATTTGGTGACCATAGCACCTGCAGACATGAATCCACACGGCTACACACAAACGCATGATTACACATATGAATTATGGGACACCTACCTTCAAAAAGCAGACAGCATGGTCTTGAACATGACGGGATTTTCAACGCGTTCTGCCACCAGTACGCGCGAATATGACAAAAACGGTTTATTGGCAGGGGTGATTGACACGCCCACGCAAAATAACACCACGCATTATTATGCCAACAACATGGAGGGTGTGCGCACACGGGTTGATGACAAAGGCCGAACGCATTATTTAACCGTGGCCGGTCAAACGATGGGTGATCTCCGATTAAACAATAACAAGACCCAACAACTCAATGTCTATGGCGGCACGCTGCCGGATGTTGACCGTGACAACATTGGCTCTTATACATTGAATGCAGGCGATACAATGGAGAGCATCGCGTTTCAAGTGTATGGTGACAGCAGCCTCTGGTATTTGATTGCAGATGCCAATGGCATTACCGATCGCACAAGCCACGCAGGTGAAAAAGGCAGTCAACTGCAGCCCGGTTGCCGTTTAACCATCCCTCAAATCACGAAAGGCCAGCACCATACGAATCTCACCCACAAGGTATTGACCAGCACCGATTGGATGGGCGACACCAGCCCCACGTTTGCGACCATGAGGATGTTGCCGCCGGCCCCACCGTATCGAAGTCATCATAATAGCATCTGGAAAACGATGGGACAAATCGCGGTGGCAGTGACCGCTGCCGTGGTGATGGTGATGAGCGCCGGTGCGTTGACGCTACTGGTGACCGGTGGAAGTTTCACTGGATTAGGCGCGCTAATGACCGCAGGGCTAAGTGCATTAGGTGGAAGTGCGGTAGGGGGTGCCGCGCTCGGCATGCCTGAAACGCTAGGCATTGGTTTTGCCGCGGGCTTTGTCAGTAGCATTGCCGGCCAAAGTGCAGCCGTTGCCTTCAATCTCCAGCACGGCATTGACCTCAATGGCGCGTTAATGACGGGATTAGGCACCGCTGCCACCGCAGGCGTGAGCCATATTCTTCAAACATCAGCCGCATACAAAGGCATTCAGGCGGTGTTGGATCACGCATCAACCAGCGCGTTTAACGTGGTCAGCGCTACCGAGATGATGGAGCGCGACGCATTAACCCAAAGTTTAAACTTAGCGCTAAGCCATCATCGGCATTTTGACTGGTTGGAATTGGGGGTGTCTGCCGCAACGGCAGGGGTGATGGGCAGCGAGACAGCCCAAAATGCAACACAAGCCATCCAAGATAAATTGCACTCTGCCAGCGCCTTTGTCACGTCTGAAGTGCAGGCGTTGGCAACGGGGGTGGCGACGGGGCATTTTGATGCGGCCCAAATTTTGCAGGATAATTTAGGCAATGCGGTGGCGTCGAGTGTCATTCAGGCAGGGAGCGCACAGGCCGAGCCTGAGTACTCAGCCATTCCTGATACGATAGAAGAAGGTGGATATTGCCCTATTCCAGGAGAAGAAACAGAAGACGGCGCTTATTCTCCTATTCCGGAAGGGAGTTTTGAACGGTTTCAACGCGAAGCGGCGATTCGGCGTCGGATGGATAAGGCGATGGCGAATTATTTGAATGATGTGCGGGATGATGGTGGGAGCATGTTGAATTCGGGATCTGCTTTTGGGGTTCTGGGGGAAGTGGCTACTGGCGATGCATATCCGTTGCCGGTTGGGCAGGGGGCTTTGGTGTTGGATGTGCCGGGAAAAAACACACCTGATTTTGGTGGGAATTACCAAACAGTAGTGGAGCTGTCTGCAAAAACCATTTGGGAAGTTAGGGCATTCCAGGGCACGCCAATTCCAAAAGAAAGGCTTGGTCGTGTTGATGCTGTTGAGCGTTTAGTTGAGTTTGACAGAAGTGGTTGGAATAAATTATCTGAAAAGCAAAAAGGATCGAATCTAGATGGTTTACAACAATATGTTTTTGATGCTCATGCCAAGTATCCGAATGTCCCTGTTGATTTAATTAATGCAGTTATTATGCGTGAAAGCAAAGGTGTATGGAATGCTGTATCAACAACAGGGGCGTTGGGGGTGATGCAATTAACATCAGATAATTATTTGAAAGGATTTGGTGCGAACTTTAATCCATTTGATGTGAAAAAATCCATTATGTATGGAACGAAAATGCTGAGTTCTTCCTTGCATAAATTTGGAACGACTCAAGATGGAGTAAATAAAACACTTGCTGCTTATAATCAAGGTCTGGGTCATGTATCGAGAGCTGTTGATTCTTATGGAAATAATTGGATTAATTATATTAAAGAAGAGGGACGGGCCTATATCAAATATGTAAATGAAATACGCGATAATGAACGGCATATACCCGGGTATTTTGGAGAGAAAAGATGAGGGTTCATATTTTTTTAGTCGGTGTTTTTTTGAGCTCGACACTATATGGTAATGAGCTTAAGCCATGCCAAATTGTAGGATTTGATGATGTAGCAGAAGTGGCCATCCCTATACCTGGAACTGATGCAAGTGTTGGAATCTCGAGTCAGGTTAGAGAAGAAGAAAAAATCTTGTTAAGAAATTGTATAAAAAAATATGCTGTGTGTATTGTTGAAGCCCCACCAGGAGGCTTAAGTTGGTTGAATGAGAAACTGATTGAGCCAAATAAT
>DNVL01000033.1 GCA_003507515.1 Legionella sp. | reverse complement strand
AAACTTAAAATGAGTGTTTTTTTCAAGGAGATTTTATCGTGTTTCAAAAAGGCTAGTGTGGTTAAGGGCTGTTGCATGGCACCCGCTGTCGTCATGATGGGAAACGCCACCATGGGGGATACACCTAATAAAAACAACACCGCTTGCACCATCACAAACAACCCAATGCCAACAGAGGTCAACATGCCGCACACGACCATGCCGACAAACCCGACCACCAATTTCCAGGAGTGCAATGCAATCAGCTCCCCCCCAATGGGGAAAATGTGGAACTGACGGCACAACAACAACCCAATCACCAGGGTAAAACAACACATCATGCTGAGGCGAATCGATTGTTTGCCCAAACGGCTCACGACGCTGCCACCGATGAGCCCGCCTAAGCAGGTACCACCTACGAGCGTCACCAATGTCGTCAAATCAACGTCAATCAACTGCATAAAAAAAATCGACTCCATCACGCCGGGAATCACTTGCGCGCCATTATTCATCGCCGGCAGCTCTTCATCATGAAAGGTGCCTAATAATTCAGCCAGTGCAATATTCACAGCAAAGCTACCCATGCCCAATGTATCAGAAATAAACGCAACCACACCGCTGCCGAAGAGCTTGCTGTAATCAAGGGTTGATAAAGAAACAGCGGGTTGTTTCTTCAACTGGTAGAGCATCACGCCTACGCAAAATAAGCTTAAAAGCAAGATCATGATGATAATGACAGTAATGGCCATGAAAAACAGTCCTCTTGGTTCAAATTTAGAGCAGTTTAACAGGAATAAGCCTCCATCCGCAAGCAGTATTGCAACGGCCGCCACCCGTCAAAGAATACGCACATTGACGTACCCACCAAATTCAGGCACGCTTCGCTTTATTATCCATTTGTTGAACACAAAGCAGGAACATCCCAATGGCCCACCGCGCACGTAAACGATTTGGTCAGAACTTTTTACAAAGCAAACACATCATTGATAACATCATTCGCGCACTCCACTTGCAATCGAGCGATAACGTGTTGGAAATCGGCCCAGGGCTTGGCGCGCTAACGCAACCGCTACTGCGCGAAGTAGACACGTTGACGGCCATTGAAATCGATAGGGATTTGCAAGCCCATCTGGCCGCCATGCCACAATCACTCGGCAAATTAACCCTGGTGAATGCAGATGCCTTAACCGTTGATTATCGTCAATTTGGCGAGAAACTACGGGTCATTGGTAATTTGCCCTATAATATTTCAACCCCATTATTATTGCATCTACTGCCATTCACGCCCTGCATCGACGACATGCATTTCATGTTGCAAAAAGAAGTGGTTGAACGGATTTCGGCAGGACCTGGAAGCAAAACGTATGGGCGCCTGAGTGTCATGCTGCAATATTACTGTGATGTGGAACATTTGTTTAACGTGCCGCCTGAAGCCTTTCACCCAGCGCCTAAAGTGGACTCAGCCGTGGTGCGTCTAACGCCTCATGCCGCCTCCCCCTACCCCTTCGTGGCATTTTCCGATCTAGAACAATTAGTGGCGCGCGCCTTTTCCATGCGCCGTAAAACATTGGCCAATAATCTAAAGCCTGAGGTCACTGCGGCAGAATTAACAGCATTGGGAATACACCCAGGCTTGCGACCAGAGCAAATCAGTGTTGCGGACTATGTTCGATTGGCCATCGCTTTCCAGGGACGAGGCAAAGATTGCATTTAAGTAGAACAACTCGCTTGAATCGGGTCGGTGCCCATGTTTTGTAATGTAACCCGAGTACCCGCTTCGGCGCTAACGGCTATGGAGTCATGATCGTGAACAACAACCGACATGACCTGTCCTATCCTTAAATTGTGTCCATTTATAATGCCGTTGTGATCCAATACACTGACCACAATTTTATGTTGTGCTTTGGTTTGTATCGTGCAAGTGGCATTTAGCGTCCAAAGGGTATGGTTAGTGATTACTTTTGAGGCGTTAGCCGCTAAATTTACATTCATGTGCTGTGCATGTACATTAGAAGACATGGCAATCGCCAAGAATGTCAACGCGGTTATACTGAAATAAGTGGGCATGCTGCCTTCCTTTAAATAAAACAATATGAGCCAATTATAATCCATTTAGCTTAAGGATGTATTAAGTGGTATGAAATTACTCCGTTGGACCATCAGCATTGCCTTGTTTCTGGCGAGCGCCTATCTTTTTCAACACAACTTGCAACGCATTCTTCACGGAGTCGATACGGCTGGCGTTTTTGCACCGATTTTGTTTTTAATCTTGCATTGTTTCACCAGTGTGTTATGCCTGCCTACCGTGCTACTTGTCCTGGCAGGTGGCATTCTATTTGGCCCTGTTGCCGGCTGCATGCTCAATTTATTGGGTGCAACGCTGGGCGCTGCGTGCGGATTTTGCATCAGCCGTCATTTACTTCCAGGGGTATTTAGGCCCAAAGAAAATACGCGGATGCATGCCTGGGTCGCGCGCGTTGAGCATCAAGGATGGAAATCTGTTGCCCTCCTTCGCTTCGCACCCGTCCCGTATAACTTAGTTAACTATGCTTTAGGCGTCACTCGCATTAAATTTTCTCATTTCTTAATGGCCACGCTGATCTGTTTAGTACCTAACAAAATAGTGGTGACGTATTGCGGCTATGCGGGCATCCAGTTATTTGACCTGATTCAATCATAAAGAGCGTGGGGTGGTCACATCGCTGCGTTGTTGATACTAAAGGGTATAAAAATCAATAAATTTTCTAATTTTTGGCTGTAAATATCGGTTTTGCTGATAATACAAATAAACGGGTTGTAGCGGCTCCTGAAATTCAGCCAAGATTTCTACCAAGTGTCCTGCCTGCAAAGTCTCTGCCACAATATAATCATGCAATTTTACAATGCCTATCCCAGCGCACGGCTATCGTTTAACCAAAGCACCGGCTCAAGCTGAATGCCTTGATTCCCCTTAA
>DNVL01000193.1 GCA_003507515.1 Legionella sp. | reverse complement strand
CTCTGATTAGCCCTCTCGGCAGTGCATCGCGTCCCATTTGGATATGTGTAAATCAATCTTTTGTGCATGAGGAACATAATGGATACTGCGATAATGTGCCAACCATTCAAGCATTTAACAGTACCACATTAAATACAATGTCACTCTCACTGAATTGGAAAGGCAAAGGCTATTTCAATGAAGGCATTTGGCGTTTTCAAATCAACACAACAGGCGCCTACACATTAGAGATTGACCATAAATTACCGTGTTGTGCACAATCCCTTGATGATTGTTGTTGTGAAAGAACAGATACAATCCAAGCCGCCAGTCATGTTTATTTAAAAGGCATGCACACGGTCGATCTGACGCTTTATGATCAACAAATGGCAGATCCCTTTACATTACTAGTCTATAGAATTAGATAGGAGTATGACCATGCACGAAGATATCAGTCAACGCGTTATGGATGTCATTGCTCGTGTTCAAAAAATCACGGTGGCAGAGGTAAACGCAGCGTTAGATCTTGAGGCGTTAGGAATGGATTCATTTGATGCCATTAATTTGATCTTTGCGTTAGAAGAAGAATTTAACATCGAACTGCCGGATAACGCGAAGGAATACAAATACATCGGTGAGATTATTATGGGAATCGAAACCTTAATGGAGCAATCTCAAGTGACCACCGCATAATGGAGCGTGTTGTCATTACGGGCATGGGTGTTTTTTCTGGATTAGGAAAAAACACCCATCAGTTTTGGAGTGCTTTGTGCAAGGAGCAGTCAACGATTGCACCCATCCACCAAGTCAACACGCAGCATCTTCGCTTTAAGCACGGTGCTGAAGTGAACTATTTTAACAGCCATTGTTATTTTGAAGCAAAACAGCTTGATTTTCTCGACCGATTTTCACAGTTCGCCTTGCTGGCAGCACGTGAAGCTGTCATTGATTCAGAAATCCCTCCGTCGTCACTACAAGATCAAAAAACGGCCGTCATAACGGGATCGGCCATGGGCGGGAAAACAACCGAAGACAATGCCTTTTATAGCCTGTACCGAGAAAACAAGCAACGGGCAAACCCCACCACGATACCCAATATCATGGCCAATGCAGGTGCCAGCCACATTGCGCATGCATTTGGGATCATTGGGCCTACTTATACCCTATCAACCGCCTGTGCTTCTTCAACACACGCGATAGGACAAGCCTTTTGGCTCATTCGTCATGGATTGGTGACGCAAGCCATTACAGGAGGCAGTGAAGCTCCCTTTGCATTAGGCCAACTCAAAGCCTGGGAAAGCATGCGAATCATCGCACCTGATACCTGCCGGCCCTTCTCAAGGGGCAGGGGAGGAATGATCTTAGGAGAAGGCGGTGCCATGCTGGTATTAGAATCGTATAAAACAGCCCTTGCAAGAGGCGCCCATATCTATGCTGAAATCATCGGTTTTGGCATGTCATCTGATGCAAAACACATCACGAGCCCTTGTTCAAAAGGCCAACAGCGTGCAATTCATGCCGCATTAAATGATGCTAATATTTCGCATCAAGCCATTCAGTACATCAATGCGCATGGAACAGGCACCCAACTGAATGACAAAATAGAATCTGAAACCATTCAAGCCGTTTTTGGTTCACATACAGATAATCTAGCCATTAGCTCAACAAAAGGCGCGCACGGGCATTTGCTGGGTGCCGCGGGTGCCATCGAAACAGTTGCAACAGCACTCGCCCTCCACCATCAACGCATTCCGCCTACATTGAATTTTTTAGGCCGCGATGAACAATGCAATATTCCCATTTGCACTAAAACAACAACGCTGTCGTTTCAATATGCGTTAAAAAATTCGTTTGCTTTTGGCGGTTTGAATGCGAGCCTGGCTTTAAAGGGTTATGAACCAATATTATAAAATGCCCAGCACAGCGATAAAATCTCGCCATGATCGAATCTCTATTTTATTGATTTTACGAGCTGCTTCGCCTGCATAAACCAATAAGCTTTCTAATGGGATATCCGTGATAGTGTCTTGCAATTTGCTTAACCCCGTCAACTGTTCCATGCTCATCGTCATGCCTGACTTGGCTTCCATTGCAATCAATCTATTGACTGTCTCAATTAACAGATCCACCTCTAAGCCAACATGCTCTCGCCAATAATAAAGCGATGGCCGCCTACCAACAGCATAGTAGGTTTTGATTACCTCAGTGATGACAAACCCTTCAAAAATAGCACCTCGGCTGGCATGGATCGCCAAATGCTCCGGTGATTCAATGCCTAAAAGATGGCTGACGATTGCGGTATCATAAAAATACAGTTTACTGCGTTTAGAGAGTCTTTTTTTATAATTTTTATAAAACGGCGGCAACCGGAATACAACATAACTGGCCTCTAAAATACTGAGCCAATGCATGACGTTTGTTTGAGACATTCCTAAAGAAGTAGCAATACTGCTTGCATTGAATTCTTGCCCATGTTGACCTGCACAATATTTTAAAAACAATTGGAACTGTGATAAATCACGTACATTAATGATGCTTCTAACATCACGCTCTAAATAAGTTCGGATATAGCTATCATACCAAATAGTTGTGGGTAAATTCTCGTGATAAGGCCGAGGGTAGGCGCCATGATAAAGAAATTCAAAAAGCGAGGGCTCGACACAACTTTCATTTGATCTATATTCTGCATAAGTTAAGGGCAATAACTCAAGAAGGGCCGCTCGACCCGCCAATGTTTGACTTATTTTTTCAGCGAGTAAAAAGTTTTGAGATCCTGATAAAACGATTTTTAAGGGGCGTTTTCCAATATCAACCACTTCTTGAATATACGAAAATAAATCAGGGTAGTTCTGGGCTTCATCAATAATAATGCCTTGCTGACAGGACTCTAATAATCCGCGAGGATCGGCTTTGGCCATCATTAACTGATCTGGAGACTCCAAACTAACATAAGTAAAATCAGGAAAAGACTGGCGTAACAGGGTCGTTTTACCACTTTGGCGCGGACCTGTAAGCACGGTTACAGGAAAGCTAGCAACTGCTTTCAATAATGTATCGGTCAGTTGACGTTTAAACATGAACAATTCCGTTCTATTTTTGAGTTTCGTTCATGATAACAGGTGTTCATGTAAGTTCCCAACTTTGAGTTGAAAACTTACATGAACAGGCACTATCTATCTTATTGAGCAGCGTCAATTTTAGGCGTAAACGCCTCCTCAGCCCGAAACATAGCATTTTACCACGAACCTGTTATTTTTTCGAAAATACNNCCCGGGCCTGCCTGGGATATTGATGGATGAAGAACGCACTACGCATCGCCACAGCCCTTAAACACCGCATCAATTGCAATTAATTGTTCCAGCAATGGCCGTATTTTCGCCAATGGCCAGCTGTTCGGGCCGTCGCTCAAGGCTTTGTCGGGATCGGGATGCGTTTCCATGAAAATACCCGCTATGCCTGCCGCCACCGCGGCTCGTGCCAGTGTAGGAATAAACTCTCGCTGACCACCAGATACTGCTCCTTGTCCGCCAGGTAACTGCACTGAATGCGTGGCATCGTACACTACAGGGCACGCCGTTTCTCGCATGATTTTTAATGAGCGCATGTCGGACACCAAATTATTGTAGCCAAAGCTGGCACCGCGTTCGCATACCATGATCTGTTCATTGCCCATGGCGCGAGCCTTAGCGACCACGTGGGTCATGTCCCAGGGGGCTAGAAATTGGCCTTTTTTAATGTTGACAGGCTTATTCATCGACGCTACGCGTTGGATAAAATTGGTTTGTCGGCATAAGAAGGCGGGTGTTTGCAATACATCCACCACACTGGCTACCTCGGATAAAGGCGTGTCTTCATGCACATCCGTTAATATGGGTACGCCAATTTGTACTTTCACTTTTTCAAGAATCTTCAGCCCTTTTTCAA
>DNVL01000071.1 GCA_003507515.1 Legionella sp. | reverse complement strand
TAGAAACAGATTTGACCCCTTATTTTTTATTTTCTATTCAGTTTCCTAGTCCAATATCAGGGTAGGCTTCATCCATTGTAGGATCCGGTTTTTTCCGTGAAAAAAATCCCGCAGAAGCAAACCCGGCAGTTGCCGTTACAGCTGCTTGCACCACCATCATTGGCTCTTGCGTGATAATAGCGGCAGCTGCAGCTATTATCATTACAGTCGCAGCACCTTGCGCCAACGGAGTGGCTATAACGTCCAATAAGAAAGACCAATTTATGGTATACACTTGAGCCCTCACGGCTCTTTGAACTACCGGTAGACAAAATGCTAATGCGCCTGCTCCAGCTAAGGTTTGTCGAACCCCCACTATAGGATCTTGCGTTATAATAGCGAGCACTGCAGCCTGCATCACCACGAACGCAGCAAGTAGCTTTAAATGCCTGTCACGGGACTCAATCTCGTGGCGGATCCCCATGTTGTCGAGGATCTCCAGCAAGAAATACCAATTATGGGGATACACTTGAGCCCTTTCTCCTAGCGCTAAATACGTACTTATCTCGCGCATGTCCACGTATGTATTGGCCAACTGAGGCAGGCGCGATTTGATGCTATCAAAAACAATAATTCGCTGTTCAGGAGAAAGAACACGGGTTATTTTCACAAAATCATCAGATGATATTATCAAATCAAGCAGCCTATCCTTGATGATTTCGAAAAGAAGGGTACGCTGTTCGGGAGAAAGAACATGGGCTATTTTCTGTAGAAAAGCCGCTGTTTTTTCAGGCGACTTTTCTATGATAAAAACGATCATATTTTCTATCATAGAGATGGTTGTCACAATATTGTTTTGCAGTTGGAGTCTTTCCAGAAAATCTGCAGGTATTTCAGGTATTCCAGGTATTTCAATTCCAGAATTTTCATATTCTGAATATAGTTTTCTCAAGCGCTGAATATCAGAATCAGAAGAAAGGGGGGGATCGTTTGCACATAGGATTTGTAATCGTTTTTCCAACTGTTGAGTTTGACCTTGATCAATATACTCCGATAGTATTTTTAATAGCTCTGTCAACGCCTGCTCATTTTCTTCAAATTGATTGGGCGCAACCACCATCTCTTCTTTGGAGGGTGTTTGTTGAGTTACCGAGCCAGATAGATGCTGCATAAGCGTATACTTTAAACTGTTCATCATGAGCTCCTTTCATTAATCACAATATAGTCATATGGTAATTAATAGCACATTCTGGAGCAAAAAAACAGTATGCTGACGCTACTAGCGTGCTGGAAACCGCTATGACCGTTAAATTTGCTTGCATAAATCCGCTCGTTAGTTGTAATCTCTCCTTGTAATCCAACCTCAGGAATGACAATGAACTTAATGCACGGCTTTTCGTTGGCCGAAGTGCTGGTGTCCTTGTTTTTGATTAGCAGCACGTCATTGGCGTTGTTAACTCAACAATGGCACGTGAGCCAACTCTTTAATCAGGCGCACACTCGTATGGAAATACAGGCCAAGGCGGATAATGCTTCGGAATGCGTGATGGATAAGGCTATGGAATGAAGGGCGCCCAGAACGGAGTAGGGTTGCCAGAACTCATGATCAGTTTATTCATTGCAAGCCTTATCATGACTGCCTTGATTCAACATTATGTCTCCACCAAACAACATTATGGTCACCTTCAATCGACGCTAGATGATGCCACTGCGTTGCAATTATCCATCGACTTCATGCGCAATAGTATTCAGCAGGCGGGTTTCACGCCGTGTTTAAGCATCAATCAATTGATCACTGTTGATAATCGAGATGGAGATAAACCGCTTACAGCCATTGATTTGCACCCAAGTGCCCAGCCCTTATTGCAAATTAATCGAATGAGTGCCGACTTTGAGACTATTATTTCGTTAAAAAGTAACACAGAAATATTAGCAAGCCACACCAAAACATTGCACCTTGGACACCCAATCGTTATTGCCGATTGCAACCATGCTGAAGTGCATACCATTCGTGAAGCGTACCATACAAATACAACCCAATGGATAACGCTCAATACTCCTTTAGTTTTTCAATATGAAACGCCCATTTATATAGGCGAATGGATAGAAGAGCAATTTTTTGTTCGTAAGCAGGGGGGCTTGTTTTATCACTATCATCACACAGATGAATTAACAGCTCACGTGAAGTCGATGTTACCCTCGGTGCAAAACACGCCACAAGGGCTGTTCGTTCACGTTGTGCTAGGTGTTGATAAGCAGATGGTGCAAGTGGACACGCGGGTGCGAGCCGGATGAATCACTTACAAAAAGGGGTTGTGTTATTAAGCACCATGGCGATGATAGCCGTCATGAGCTTATTAGTGTTATCGTTGATGCAATCCGTTTTGTTGTACATGAAAGCAAATAATCAGTTGATCCGCCAACACCAAGTTTTTTATGCGATGGAATCGTTGATCAACAAACTGAGCTTGACGGAGCCGGGCTGTGTGATTTATAGCAAGTCACCTAATGAATTAATAGATCAGGTGGTTGCACATCAAGGCTGTACGCATAAGGATAATCAGCGTGAATATACTTATGTTATTGAGGATCTAGCGTTATATCCTTGTTTGCAAATCGAAACGGCAGGCGTAATACAAGGCAGCCGACATTGGCTCATTACGATTGCAACGACCGCATTGCCTCATGTGGTCTTGCAAGTTCGAATTGCTTTGCCAGCCGAAACCAAGCCATGCCTTTTGACAACGATGCATCAAATTCAGGCCGGCGTCTTGAGCTGGCGCAAGGTTCATGTTTAATCTGAGTTGTATTGCTCTTATTTGGGCATGGGATGCGTTATTTCGTTCGAGATATCCAACATTTTGGCTACAGGCGTGTACGATTGAACTTCAAGTAAACGATGGTCAATGTAGTGAGTAGGGACTCCATTTTCTGACAAACTGGTTACACAGTGAATGTCGCATAGCAGTTCGTACCGACCAACTTGCGCATAATACGTTTTACCCATTTCCAGCCATTCTTGTTTTTCACGATGAGATAAAGCATTTAGTATGCCAGGATTATAAACGGGTGCTGTTCCTAAAAAGTGTGGCTCTACGGGAGTAATATTTAACCCAATCAGTTTTGTACCTATAGGCAAAGCAGTCACACTTGTAGCTATATTATGATGTTTAAATAATTTTTGTTGTATATTTAGATGATCGGCGCTGTGAGTAATCGGTATATGAGCAGGCGATGAAAATAAACGATTAAAACGTTGAGGGCAGATAAAGCGACTATTTGTTTTATAAGCAAATTCTGATAACGGTTTCATAATGATAACTTCGAATAAAATTCACGAGAATGAACTATAGCACAAATACATATTTTGTCAATCATGCTCTTCATTTGGGCATTTCGCAGCCATGCGTTTTACGTTTCATGTACTATAATGAAAAATATGGGGCGATTCAGGTGAGGGAAGAAAATGTTTACTAAAATCTCGCTAAAGGCATTAAAAGAATCCAGCCAATTGCATGGTCAACAATTTGTGGCAATTTCATTACAGGCAATGCAAAATCGCGGTATTTCGGATTATGCTTATAATAAGTTTGTTGATGTGTGGAGTGAGCCTGAAAAACAGAAGATTGCTGAACGGATTACACGTGAAACAATTGTAGCAAAGAAGCCTTCTCCGCGAGTCAGTACTTTGATTTTGCCTCCATTTCCAAAGGGGAAACAACGTCATCCATCGGTGATACACGCCTTAGGAAGAACGTATGGAGTGGCGTGTGCGGTAGATGACATTAATGCTGTTTGCCCTGAACATTTTATGATGATGCGAGCGGCAATAGCAATAACAAGAAATCCTGCCCCGAGAATTCTTGAGGCAGTATATGTTCTTGCAGGAGAGTTATCTAAATTAAAGCCAGAAATACTTCTAGGTATTGTTGAGGTAGCATCGAATACAAAAGAAATTCGTTCTAAAGACATTCTCGG
>DNVL01000260.1 GCA_003507515.1 Legionella sp. | reverse complement strand
TTTACGTAATTTTCGCATTTTAGATTTGAATTCAAGGGCTGTGTAACCGCGCTTCATCATCGCTAAAATACGGTCTGACCCACTTTGGACCGGCAAATGCAGGTGATTGGCGAGTTCAGGCACTTCGGCGTATGCATTGATTAAATTGTCTGAAAAGGCCAACGGATGTGAGGTGGTGTAGCGAATGCGATCGAGGCCTTCAATGGCTGCGAGGTAATGAATTAAGAGTGCAAGATCTGCAATGTCGCCATTGGCCATGGTGCCGCGGTAGTCGTTGACATTTTGTCCGAGCAAATTGATTTCACGCACCCCTTGTGCGGCCAATTGAAAACATTCACTCAACACATCATCAAACGGACGGCTGATTTCCTCGCCTCGGGTATAAGGCACGACACAATAACTGCAATACTTGCTGCATCCTTCCATGATGGAGANNTTTTCAATTTCAGGAAAGCTGATGTCTACCACTGGTTTTTTTAATGCCAATCGCTCGTTGAGCATGGCAGGCAAACGGTGCAGTGTTTGAGGCCCAAACACCAAATCAACAAACGGTGAACGCTTGAGAATGGAGGCGCCTTCTTGGCTGGCCACGCATCCACCCACGCCAATGATCACGTGCGGATTTTTTTTCTTGTATTCACGCCATTGGCCCAGTTGGGAAAATACCTTCTCTTGTGCTTTTTCACGGATGGAACACGTGTTGAGCAATACCATATCCGCTTCTTCAAGATCTTCTGTTTTTTGCAGGCCATGGGACTGCAATAATACATCTGCCATTTTGGATGAATCGTATTCATTCATTTGGCAACCATTCGTTTTAATATATAGCTTTTTCATCATATTATTCAGTCCAAGACAACGTTGCAATAAAGGGGGTTAATCTTTTTTTTCATGAATAAAGGGGATTAACACCAAAGAAAGGAGAATCAAAATCGGCAAACAGGACAAGGCGTATTGGTAGTCTGTAACCGAATAGATGCGCACACCGTTTAATAGCGTTCCATCCCACTGCGCATCCAGCAGCAAACCGATAAACGGCTGCCCTAGTGCACCACCGACCATGTTGGCGCTGTTCATAAAACCAAGGGCGGCTCCACTGGATGCATCGGTATGTAAATCACGCATGAGCGTAAAAGATGGTAAAAAGAAGCTGGAGAACACACCAAAACAAAAAATGAACCCAGACAATACGGCGATGGGCAAGTGAGGGACATATAAAACGGCTACCAGAACAGCCAATGCACCAGAGGAACTGATCAATAAGGTTTTTTTATAAGACCGAAGGACGCTGGTGAGCACTCCTGATAGGGGGCTACCGATAACCCAACCCAAGAACATGATAGACACAATACCTGCAGCTGAGGGTTTATCAAAGCCGTAGGCCTTCATCAGAAAGGGTACACCCCATAACCCCCCAAAAATAGAGGTAGAAGCAAACATGAGCCCACCGTATGCTGCGACAATCCAGCTTTGGCCTGATTTGAGCACGGTCAGCAGACCATACAGTAGGGGTTGCGTTCGTTTAGATGGGTTTATGGCGATGTTGTTGGTCTTTTTCCCTAAATCATTCGGTGAATGGCGAACAACCAAGGCAATGAGGCACGCGAGAATGACCCCAACAACCGCGAGTAGCAACATGGCATGCCGCCACCCCATGCTGTCCACGAGGATGGCTAGCGGCGTTTCACCGAGCATGCTGCCTAACATGCCCATGGTCACCATCAATCCAACCAACAAAGAAAACTTTCTTGCAGGAAACCAGTTTGCGGCCAGTTTCATGACGCAAACGGCGGCAAAGGCGGCTCCAAATCCGATCAATAAGCGCCCCATGGCAATCATCATGACGCCGGTGGCTGATCCAAACAACACGCAACCCGTGGCACAAGAGAGAGCAGCTATCGTTAACAGCACGCGCGCACTGTAATTATCCACGAGTACGCCTACAGGAATTTGCATGCTAGCATACGAATAAAAGAAAAAGGCGATCACACCACCCAATGCTGCGCTGTTGATCGAGAAGGCTTTCATGAGGTCAGGCACCATCACGCCCGGTGAGACTTGAATGACGTTTTCATAAAGATAAAAGAGAGCGGCTAAGAGCCAGATGATCCATGGGGTGTATTTGGAATAAGGGGGATGGATGGGCTGTGTATTTTGCATGATGGCAATCCAAATAAGTCAGGCGATAATTTGTGCAATGATACCGTGGAATGGAAATGAATTCAAAGGGATATTTTAGTCCCGCTTACAACGGCTGCATAAAGGCTTCTAAACTGGGCCTTTCCTTCATGCGATATTGATACACGGCATAAAAAGCCATGATGTTTTTCAAGTAGTTTCGTGTTTCACGCCAAGGCAGGGTTTCAATCCAAATGTCCATTTCTTTCGGCGCATGATGTTTAAGCCAATAGTTCACTTGACGTGGTCCGGCGTTGTATGCGGCTGCCATCAGGATGGGGTGTTGGTGAAATTGTTTCGATAGCTGTTGGAGGTAGGCTGTTCCAATATGAATGTTTTTTTGCGATGTGAACAATTGTTTCTGCTCTGTGTAAGGAATCCTGGCTTGCTTTGCGATATGGCGTGCTGTTGCTGGCATGAGTTGCATCAAGCCATTGGCACCCGCAGGAGAGGATATGCCCTCTTGAAAAGCGCTTTCTTGTCGAATCACGGCATAAATAAATGCAGGAGGAATTTGATAGTTTTTCCCGTATTCCCGGACTGAATCTTGATATGCCAGTGGGAATCTTAAACTGAGCTGATTGTTTAATGCGTCATTATTGCTGAGATAGATGGATTTCCCATGCCAATGCAGGTGGTTGGCGACCCAATAAGCTAACGCGCTTTTTTCAGGCTTAGGCAGCTCGCTGACAAAATCGTTCAAAAGCTTGGATGCATCTACGATTTGGTGGGACAAATACAGGGCTTTGATTTGATCTGTAATGGGTTTATAGAGCAATAGGCTGTCTGAACTAGGGGGGGTGTATTCATTTTCAAAACTGGGCTTTTGTTTTAATTTCAAACTGGCCAAAAACCCATAATAACTTCGTTTGGCGGCCAATTGTTTGTATAAAGCACTTGATGTCTCTTTTTCACCCAGCGCTTCTAGCGCGCGAGCCATCCAGTATTGGTTGTTGGGTTCGCGTCGGTT
Organism: Legionella sp.; assembly: GCA_003507515.1. GTDB lineage: Bacteria > Pseudomonadota > Gammaproteobacteria > Legionellales > Legionellaceae > DDPF01. Next base: position 238 of record DNVL01000260.1, on the reverse strand, counting down.
GGCTGACTTGCTAATCAAATAGACTACTTTTCGCCATTGATGATGGGTGAGCGCAAATCGCATCTCCCATTCAAGCAAGGTTTCATTGTAAAACGCAGGTTTTACTTTTGCAAACCAACGTGCGGCATCTGGCTCGTTTCGCATGGCTTTAAACAGTGCAAGATGGGCTAGAAATTGTTGCTCTTGTGCATCGCTCATGATGTGGTGCGGGTGTGCGACCGTCATTAAATCAATGGCC
>DNVL01000106.1 GCA_003507515.1 Legionella sp. | reverse complement strand
TTGCGCATGGTGAACGAATCAGCCCTTTGTTTACGAGAAGGGGTTGTTGAGGATTCTGATTTGTTGGATGGCGGCATGATATTCGCCACAGGGTTTGCGCCATTTAGGGGAGGGCCTTTGCACTATGCCCAGCAGTTTGGTCAGGATAAGCTGAATCAATTGTTTGCGAAACTTGAATCACAACATGGCGCTCGCTTTAAAGCCCATTTTTAGTCATTCGACGAATGAATGAAGGGCATGAATTTTTTATGCCCTTTTTATTAAGACTGCGCCCTTTACAAAAAGGACTTTTAATGTACAATAGGAGGCATGTGACTATTATGTTTGATGTTTTTTATGCCTCAATCGGATTCTATTCCTAGAATATCAGGTCTTTTAAATAACTGCATGATGAATTGCGCGCTTCCCTATCTGCTCGTAATGATTGAAGCTTTGTCGGAATGCGAGCGCACTGGAGTGCTGTTTGAAGAGCCGCAAGATAACGTTTATATCCACTACAAAAAACTAAAAGATATTTTTGCCCAAGCCTATGGTATTCATCAAGTCGAGTTTTTAACTTGGCAGCAGCTTCACACATTGACATCAAGCCATTCTTTTTTAGCCAATGAAATCATTTTCGCACCTGTGTTTCGACATTATATTGCATCAGTCGCGCTTGATGATGGGTATGCAAGTGAAGATTTATGGCGTATCCGTGATATTCAAACCCATAATTCAGATAGTCCTGAGGCTATATTGTGGCCGAATGGCCTGAATCCCTCTGCGGGCAAATACAATCCATTGGATATCAACGAAGGCATTCGATTGTTTCATCAACCACTCNNTGCACAACCCGCCACTGGGCCTAAGTCTTTTAACCTTCGTTGTGCCATTGTATTTAGATAATGGGCATTTTGAATTGCAGTCGCATGCCCGTATAGCTGGGGCGGTAGCAGATGCTCATACCGCTGAAATGGATGCGTTGCCTGAACCGCTGTCTAGAATTCATGATCTATTCAGTACGACAGACTCGTCTCATCAAACCACGGAGGGCTTAACGTGCTTGTTTCTCTATGTGAACCGTTGTTTGCGACAAAACTTATGGAATGATGGCGATGTTGCGCTATTGGTATCGCTTCAAGATTATTATGCTACAGGGCAATTGTTTCATGATGATACACCTGCCGGCCGGCAAGCATTTTCGGTCGCCTTGCTATCGATAGGTGTTGAAAAAGGCTGCGCTCAGGCTGCGTGTATCAGGAACTACCTAATGAGGATCTCTCAATTCAGCGAAAACCATGCGGATGCTTTGTCCATTCAAATCATCACATGCCAAGGAGATCTGAGCGATCCTTCTTTGTTGTCAATGTGGCGTACCATTCAACAGAAACAGTTGACTATGAGGGAGCTGAGGGTAACGCCCCCAGTGCAACAAGCCATGGCGTTGCCCAATAGAGGGTTAACAGCTGACTTCACATTCAAATGCATTGTTGGACTAGCTGCCATTGGGGTCACACTTTTATGTGTTGCGATTATTTTAGCGATTACAGTGAGCTCAACAGCTGCAGTGATTGCAGGAGGCTTAGGGTGTGCGTCACTCGCTTTTGCGGGGATGGGGTTATTTAAATTAAGAAGAAATGATCATGAAGTGAGTGCTCCGACGCATCAAAATAGTCTTTTATTGTAACGACTATTCAGGCATTGATTGTTCTTTTTTTTGTTTTATTGCGTAATATATCTCTTCTCGGTGGACGTTTACTGATCTAGGAGCCTCGATACCAAACTTCACGTTCCCGTGCTCCTGCGTTTTAAAAACAACAATTTTGACTTGCTCGCCCGCAACAGACAAAACAATGGGCTCTTCAAAAGAAAGGGTCATGATATTCATAGAAAACCTTGTTATTTTTTAACAAGTTATAACATATCATTGAAGTAAAATACAACCTTTTTCAGCGAGGCAATGGCCTAATGAATACCTTTGATTCAAACGGTTTGAAAATTGCTTTCCTTTCTCTATAGAAGTCGGTTATCATTAGGCAGTTTTTACGGGACCATTCGTAAACCTTGCCTTACTTGAGACCTATCTTGAGAAGGCTTTAATCCACAAGGAGATACCATGAGACATTATGAAATTGTGTTTCTTGTACACCCAGATCAAAGCGAGCAAGTGCCTGCTATGGTTGAGCGTTACGAGAGCATCATTACCAAACACGAGGGTTTAATCCATCGGAAAGAAGATTGGGGGCGTAGGCCACTGTCTTATCCTATCAATGACATTCACAAAGCACATTATATTTTGTTAAATATTGAGTGCAATCAAGTCGCGCTTGATGAATTGAAAACAGCCTTTAAATTCAATGATGCGATCATCCGAAACTTAATTCTTAATCAGAAAGAAGCGATTACCATTGAATCGATCATGATGAAAAAAGAAAAAGAAGTTCGCGTAGCTTAAGGGGAAAAAATCATGTCAACTTATTTTCGACGTAAAAAAATGTGCCGTTTTACCGAAGGCGCAAGTGAAATTGACTATAAAGATGTCAATTTTCTTAAAAACTATATCAGCGAGACAGGCAAGATTGTGCCATGCCGCATTACAGGCATTCAAGCACGTTTTCAGCGACGGGTCTCTAAAGCCATTAAGCAAGCTCGATTTTTAGGGTTGCTGCCATATTGCGATAGCCATAGATAACCATGATTCACGTGAACGGCTTCATTCATCAACAGGCTATGCGCATTCTTGAAAACAATCGTTATTCCTTAGTGCTGGCGGTTTTTTTCGCATTGCTGCCGTATACCACCTGGTTGTCGCTGTCCATTATAGCACTTGTGACATTGAGGAAGGGCTGGCGTGAAGGGGCGTTGTTGTTAATGCCTGTGATGACGGCCTACTTTGCGCGCTCGTTGGCTTCAGCACCCACTATCGTCGCCATCGTCAATACCCTGCTAACCTATTTGCCTTGTTATTTGGTAACCTGTGTGTTGGGGAGAACGGCGAGCTGGCGTTCGGTGGCGGCTTTTTTCTGTATCCTGATAGCCTGCTGCGTGATTTTATTGCAAGCATTGATGCCTGAATTGATTCCGGCTCAGTTTCAATATGTATCATCAGCCATTCGTGAGATGCATCCTGACGCATTTGCTCGGTTTATGGATGACACAAGTGGTATCAGCCAGCAGGTGCTCGCTAATTATTTGTTTGGCTTGCAGCTGGTAGGGCTCGTTTTTGCAGCGACTTTACCCCTGGCTTTGGCGCGTGCGGTGCAATCGCAATTGTATTATCCTGGTGGATTTAAACAGGAAATGCATGGGTTGCGTAGCAATAAAGCGGGGCTGTTGATGCTAGTGGTTGTATTTATTGCTGTCAGCCAAAACAAGGTGATAGCCATGAATATGTTGCCCCTCTTCGTCTTCTATTTCCTATTGGCAGGTTTAAGTCTGAGTGCGCATGCTTTAGGTAAGAAAAAAATCAGGGGTACTCCGTTACTATTGGTCACACCGATCCTGTTCGTGCCTTTTATCATGATACCCGTTTACGTCATATTAGGATCACTGGATAGTTTATTTAATTTGAGGTTATACCTGCCTACAAACGCAGGTAAAACAACATAAGGGGTTAGTAACATGCAAGTTATTTTATTGGAAAAAG
>DNVL01000292.1 GCA_003507515.1 Legionella sp. | reverse complement strand
CGGATTTGCTCTGGCACGTTTAAAAGAGGGATGAAATTAAATCACTTGCGTTTGGGAAAAGAGGTTCAAATTGCAAATGCGTTGACGTTCATGGCGGGCGCGCGCTCACAGACAGACGTTGCTTTGGCTGGCGATATTATCGGTTTGCATAACCACGGGACCATTCGAATTGGAGATACATTTACTCAAGGTGAGGCGTTGAAATTCACCGGCATCCCTAATTTTGCACCAGAATTATATCGCATGGTTCGTTTGAAAGATCCATTAAAAAGCAAAGCATTGATCAAAGGATTGATTGAATTATCTGAAGAGGGCGCCACGCAAGTATTCAGACCCTTAAACAGTAATCAATTGATTTTAGGTGCCGTTGGGGTCTTGCAATTTGATGTGGTAGCGCATCGCTTGCGTCATGAATACAAGGTCGATTGTGTGTATGAGGCCGTGAGTGTTTCTTGTGCGCGGTGGGTGTATGCGGAGGATGAGAAGGCGATGGCTGAGTTTAGGAATAAAGCCTTTGATTATCTGGCCCTTGATGGCGGTGACACGTTGATGTATCTTGCGCCTACGAGGGTTAATTTATCGATGGCGCAGGAGCGTTACCCTAATATCCAATTTTCAGCTACTCGTGAACATTGAAATAATAGGGCTCTGAACAAACTGCACCAAAACGGCTCCGCCGCTTGGGTGCAGTTTGTTATTTATTTTGCATCCATGCAACTGGCGGTGATTAATGTTGATCCACGATTAATCAGCTCAACACGCCCACCCGATGCTGCAGTAATATAAAGTTGTTCACCGGGGTGTACCACCAGATCAACGGTGTCGCCTTTTGTTAATGGGATACCGTTCAGCGCACCGGTTTTACGCAAGACAGTGAATGTGAATGGGTTGTTCTCGTGATCGCTTGAAATGACGCATTTGGATTCAATGGCCCAGAAAAACGAGTTTGTAAATACTTGTGGTTCATTTGATGGCAAGGAAAACTCGTAAACGCCGGCTTGGCTTAACATGTGTTCTGTCGCCGAGCACACATTGCTGCTCAATAGGCCAATACCACAAAGCAGGGTAAACCCTAGTTTTCGAATCATACTCAGTACTCCTTAAAATGAGAAATAAACATGTTTTGGTAACCCGTCACCGGGTCTTACTATAACACTTGTATGCAACAGTTTCAAAAAATAGAACTATTGTCCACTAATTACGAATAAAAAATCATTGAGCCATGAATCGCTTTACGATACAGTGCGCGCAGGTTTTCAGTCCAACTGAGTCACATGGAAATACTCTGTTTTTTTGCAGGGGTTGCGTTATTTTGCCTAAAAAGCGGATACCCCGTTTGTTTTTTGTTTGTTGTTTTGATATTTTTTAATGCACGGTTAAGGATATTAGCATGGTTTCTCGCGGGAATGGCTTGGAGCCTTTGTCATCAGTGGTGGGTGGCCGATGATGGCATGCCCGGCTCCCTTGTGATACAAGACGCAGCACTGCAAGGGCATGTCGCATCTATTCCAACGCACACCGCGAGTAAAACGCAATTCCAATTTCTTGTGAAACGCTTAAATCATCAGCCGGTCCACGCGCGTGTTTTATTGTCTTGTTATAACCGTTGCCCTGATTTTCGAGCAGGAGAGTATTGGCAGATTCACGCAAAATTACAACAACCACAAAATTTAGCCAATCCAGGTGGGTTTGATTATGTGAAGGGTTTGGCGAGTCGGCATATTCGGTGGACAGGGTATGTGAGGCGAGGCATGCAAAAACGAATGAACGCTGATTCAAACCGTTACCTATTGCTTGCCCTGCGCGAAAACATGGCGAGGGCATTGGAGGCTCTTGACCCCAATGAACAAACACTGGGCATCTTGCAAGCCTTGACCTTGGGCGTGACCTCACACATTAATAAAGCCGATTGGGACTTGTTTCGGCGGACAGGAACGACGCATTTGATGGTCATATCGGGTGCACACATTGGCCTGATTGCAGGGCTGGCTTATGGGTTTGTTAAATGGTTATGGTGCCGTTTTGGACGATTGTGCCTCTGGTGTCCGGCGCAAAAAATTGCCAGTATTGGCGCACTCACCATGGGCGCTATCTATGCGTTGCTGGCGGGATTTGGGGTGCCGGCGCAACGTGCATTATGGGTGTGTTTTTTCATGTTATTGCACCGTTTTTGTAGCCAGCGTGTTGGGATTTGGCAGGCGTGGCGTTATGCCTTGTTTGCGGTTCTGATATTTGAACCTCATTCGGTGATGATGCCTGGTTTTTATTTATCCTTTATTGCCGTCGCTATTTTGATATTGGTCAACCAACGGTTTCCACTAACCGGGATACGCAAGACCTTATGGATGCAGTTGGCCTGCTTGGTCGGATTGATGCCCTTGACATTATATTTTTTTTCCTATGGCGCGGTGAATGGAATGCTGGCCAATGCATTGGCGATCCCTTGGGTTAGTTTTATTATCGTGCCGATTGGGCTATTGACGACATTGTTGGGTCATTGGTTCGTGTTGCCGTTACAAGTGAGCTTATTGACGGGATCGATTGAGTATTTAATACGCTATCTCCATTGGGTGGATGCCTTGGCCTGCGTGAATTTGAATGTGTCATATGCTCAGTTTCTATCGCCACTCGCATTGATGGTGTCTATCTATCTATTGGTGTTGTTGCCCATGATCCGCTTCATGCCCATTTTGTTGATGACCGCGGTGGCCGGGATTTTTCCGGCACATGAGCGGATCAAACAAGGAACCGCTCGGATTGATGTGATGGATGTTGGGCAAGGATTAGCTGTCGTGGTGAACACAGCCCATCATACCCTCATCTACGATACAGGTGTTCAATTTTACCAGGGTGGCGATATGGGAGAGCGGGTTGTTGTGCCTTATTTAAAAACAATGGGAATCAAGGCAGTCGATAAAGTCGTGATAAGCCATCCTGATCTTGATCATCGCGGGGGATTGGCATCACTGGAAGCCGCATACCCTATTCATGAATTGATTGTAGATAATCCTGCGTTTTACAAACGGGGTTTCTCTTGCCACCAATATCCGGACTGGGAATGGGATGGTGTGTTGTTTCACTTTTTTGCCATTAAAACAGCGCTCAAAAGCAAGAATAACTCGTCTTGTGTTTTACGTATTTCAACACAGGGCGGAAGCGTATTGCTCAGTGGGGACATTGAAAGATTAGCGGAGGATGACTTGGTGAGCACCCATGGCCATCAGTTGGCCGCTTCTGTTTTGGTGGTGCCCCACCA
>DNVL01000169.1 GCA_003507515.1 Legionella sp. | reverse complement strand
CCTATTTAGCAGGGCAAACGCTCGTCACCAATGAATTACATGAATGCTGGACTTATGATTACGATGCCAACAATCGTTTAACCCGCATCAACGGTCCTGAGAGTTTTCATGCAACGTATCACTATGATGGACAACATCTAGACTCGATTACCCAAGGCAATCAACATTGGCAATTTGCTTATAATGATCAAGGCGACTGTGTGCGCTTAGAATTGCCTACAGGCGAGGTCACACAGCGCACATATGACAGCGAACATCGCCTACTCAGTGAAACGCGTTATCAAGCCTTTGACGGCAACCACCAACCCATCAAACCTCAAACCACGCACTTTCTGTACGATGACCACGGTCATTTGCGCTTTGAAATCACACCGGATGGCACCGTAACCGAGCATCGCTATGACGCGAATGGAAGTCGCACCAATAGTCGTTGTTACTTGCTTGCTCGATGGAAAATGCCGACTGCCAGTCTGGATGAACTCATCGACTGGAGTCCATTGCTATCTCAACAGGCCGTAAGCCTTGTCGAGTATCACTATGATTGGCGAGGCAATTTGAGTGAGGAAATTCACTACACGCAGGTCGATGCATCGGGTGTCGGCATTTCGACCACTGACGCCATTCGAACCTATAGCCGATTTGATGCCGCTGGGCGGTTGGTTGAACAATCCAGCTTGACACCTACAGGATTGAGTACTACGCATTATGTGTATGACGGCTTGGGTCGCTTGATTCAGACGATGGACAATCAATACCAGACACAAACCATCGAATACGACGATGCCCATCAGCGCGTGGTCAAGACGGATGCCAATGGCCTGCAAACCATTTCCATTTATGATAAAAGCGGTTTGAAGCTGTGCACGCAGCGCCTGGATTTAACGCATGACTATGGCACTGTGACGTATCGTTATGATAACGCGGGTCGTCTGATGTCTGAAACAGATGTGAGCGGTAAATCCCGTTATTTATTTTACGATGCCCTCGCTCGTTTGGAGGCGACTGTTTCAATCAGCGGGCAAGTGACTGAATACCGCTATGATGACGAAGGCCATTGCATTCAGACGCGTCAGTATCAACAAACCATTAGCACGAAAAACATACAGAACGCAACCCAGTTTGCCGAGATCAAACCGCCCACCACGGAGCACGATCGCATCAGCCAAGTGGTGTATAACGCATACCACCAAATCGGTTGGCAAATCGATGCCGATGGGGCTGTGATTGCTTTTCAATATGATGCGGAGGGCCGAGTTACGTCTAAAACGGCTTATGCCAGTCGTTTGATTGCGCCTCGTAATATGCAACTGACATCCGCTAACATGGTCTTCACGCCGACGGTGGACGATCGAACGATGACGTATTACTACGATATCAACGGGCGCCTGCAGGCTGAAGTGAATGGCGAGGGGGCTGCCACGACCTATCGTTACGATGCACAAGGTCATTTGGTCGAGCAAATTCGATATAAAAATAAAATAGTTNNTAAAAGAAGCGGATATTGACGCCGAAGGGTATCTGACCGCTTATACATATGATGCGCGTGGTTTGCGGGTGGACACAGTGGCTTATTACACCCGACTGCCGTACCTGGTGACCATTAATGAGACAACAACATTAGACTCGATTCGTCCAGATACGCATATGAACGATCATCATACAACGTATCGTTATAATGATTTAAGCCAGCTGACGGAAGAAAAAACGCAAACGGGTCTGATTACCACCTATGCATATGACGCAGAAGGGCACATGATTCAGACAATCCGTGCCGACCGTCAAACACATGAGGCCCGTAGCGTATGTTACCGTTATGACACCATGGGCCGCTTGATCCAAAGCTTGGACGCGCTGGGTGCAGCCTTATTGGCACAAGATAGCACGTTGAGTTTAGATGCTATTGAAACCATATGGCAACAGCACAGCGTGCGTTATGCGTATGATATTGCAGGGCACGTGGTGAGCCAAACCAATGCGCTCAATGAAACCAGTCGTTATGTTTACAATGACGATGGATTGTTAGTCTACAGCGTGAGTGCTACAGGGGCGGTTACGGAAATCCGTTACAACGGATTTCAACAAGTAGAAACGTCTATTCGCTACAGCGCATACTGTCCAGGCGACACTGAGATCACCTTGCAAAACATAAAGCAACACATGGACGCGCTTGCCGATCCGCAGCGGGATGAAATCACTCACTACGAATATAACACACTAGGCCTTCTTTTAAGCAAGCGCACGGGTAGTGGTGCTGAACAGGTGATGACATATAACGCCTTCGGTGAACGACTGCAAACGGCACAGCTGGGCACTTTAACGGATTATCAATACGACCGCCGAGGCTTATTGCGTTATCGTACAGAGGATGTGGGTGGGATTAACAAGTCCTTTGAAGTGCAATACGATGCCTTTGGTCGGGTTGAAAAAGAATGGGATGGGCGTCAGGGCGTATCATTCTATATGCTCAACAAACGTGGCGAGCAGATTCGTATTGAAAATCCAAGTCATGGCATTAAATTGGTAAAATATGATGCATTTGGTCGGATTTTGAGTCTTGAGTCTACAACGTGCACGACCACCACCTATGACGACCAAGCAGGTACCTTAGCGATCGAGCGGTCCATCGGTCACCAGACGTCAGCAATCGTCACGCAATTTAATGCGTTCGGCGATAAACTCATTGTGACCGACGGAAACCAGCAATCGACCACTTATCACTATGATGCTCGCGGCCTACTGATGCATATTGATGCACCAGAGCACGCCACGACTGATTATACGTATGATGCTGCCGGGCGGCTATCGTTTCAAGAGGATGCAGGCGGTCACGTGCACCGGTATACCTATGATGCCGAAGGCCACATACTGACTAAAACGATTGATCCTGACGGGCTAAATATTACCACTCTTTATAGCTATGATGCCATCGGCCGGCAATTACAAATCATAGACGCAGGACGCTGCACACAATTTATTTACGACAACCAAGGAAGTTTGACTCAAACACGTCAAGATCCAGATGGATTAAATCTCGTCATGACGTTCAACTACAATGAGAATGGTCAATTAATGCGTGAAACACGCACGAATCCAGAAGGATCGGATTGGGTAACGGCTTATACGCGCGACGCATTGGGGAGATGCCTGACCCGCACGATCGACCCGGATGGATTACAGCTGACTACTCGATTCGTTTATGACAACAATGATAATGTCATCAGTCAAACGGATGCGAATAACAATACAAGCCATTTTATTTATGATCCGAGCAATCGTGTCCGTTATCGCATTGATGGCAGCGGCGTGGTGACGGAGCACCGTTATAATCCGATTGGCAAAGCCATTCAAATGACGACTTATGCGCATCGGATTTCTCCAGTGGTTACATATGACGAAGTCACATTGGCTTTGATTCTTCAGCCCGACTCGGATGCGGATCATCATCAATTCTTTGCTTTTGATCAGCAGAGCCGCTTGATGTTGTCTTATGATGGCTTAGGCTACGCGACAGAATACACCTATGATGCGAATGATAATGTTGTGGCTAAATTCGAGTACGCGATCCCATGCTCTCTAAATGAATTAATAACGGGGCACAGACCCACACCTGACGCGCACGGTCAAGTGCGCATCACGCGCTTTGCCTATGATGGATTAAATCACGAACGTTTCCGCATAGACACGAATGGCCGGCTGACAGAGTCTCGCTATGATATTGCGGGGCAGCTGATTCAACGAACACGCTTTTTGCACCCTTTGGGTCTAGGGGAGACAGGACAGACGTATTCTGTAGCAACGATTCAAGCCAAAATAAAACATGACCCATTACACGATGAATCCACACACTAATAGGATACCCTCCTCCATATCTAGTTGGAGATAAAAAATCCTTTTGTTGTTATAAGAGTCAATATTGAATCAATGTGCTTTCCGTTATGCCTATGAATACCAGGTCGTTGGGTCTGTCACTCGTCAAACGGATGCTGCGGGTGACGTTCAAACCCAGGTATACGATAATAGTCATATTTTTGAATGCACCTTTACCGTACGGCATTTTGCCGTATACTTAAATCAAGAGGATCAATATAGGTGACCATTATGGGACAACCAGCGATTAAACATGGCGCGGATACAGAGCGGTTTCAAGCACGAATTAGTGCGGACAAAAAAAAAATTACTTAGAAATGCCGCTGAATTATCTGGCCGCACATTGACCGACTTCGTTATTCATTCAGCATACGAGGCAGCCGTTCGTGTTATACAAGAGTATCAGCAATTGCATTTGACAGCGGTTGATCGTGATGTTTTTATTCAAGCGTTGTTAACTCCACCGAAAGCAACAAATAATCTATTGAGGGCGGTCGATCAGTACAAGCAGGACGTTGAGTCCAAATGACAGCAACAAGCGCACCTTCACCTAAATATCGAATCGAGCCATTGGATAAGAAACATCATAAAAATTTGTTTTCCTGGTTGATGCCAAAGATGTGATTTCTGTGAATTTTTATCAGCATTTTGGTTTTATACCGTTCCCGGCAAATGATCATCGATTGTTTTTGCCCATGGGTACAATAAAGGGGTTGGGTTTAGTCGAGTAACCACCCCCAAAAACCCCCTAACGTTTCGTGTTTTTGATTTTGAAGATAGGGGCTATTACGCCTCATCATCCCAACTTAATGTACCGCCCGCCTGATACTCAATCACACGTGTTTCAAAGAAATTTTTCTCTTTCTTTAAATCTAACATCTCACTCATCCATGGGAATGGATTTTCAGCGCCTGGGTATTGTTCTGGCAGACCAATTTGGTTTAAACGGCGATTGGCAATGAAATGCAAATACTCTTCAAACATCTCGGCATTCATGCCCAGAATACCATTGGGCATGGTGTCTTTGGCATATTGGTATTCCATATCAACGCCTGTTTTGATCAAATCAATGATCTCTTCTTTGAAGGAGGCGGTCCAAAGCGCTGGATTTTCAATTTTAATTTGATTGATAACATCGATGCCAAAATTCATGTGCATGGATTCATCACGCAGAATATATTGGAATTGCTCAGACGTGCCCACCATTTTGTTGCGTCGGCCCATGGATAAAATTTGCGTGAAGCCCACATAGAAGAAAATGCCTTCAAACACCACGTAAAAGGCAATTAAATCGCGCAATAGGCGTTGGTCGTCTTCAAGGGTGCCAGTGTGGAAATTCGCATCACCTAAACTTTGCGTGAAGGGGAGCGCCCAATTGGCTTTTGTGGCCACAGATGGAATTTCCCGGTACATGTTGAACACTTCTGCTGAATCAAAGCCTAAACTTTCAATGATGTATTGGTAGGCGTGCGTGTGCAAGGCCTCTTCAAATGCTTGTCGCAACAGATACTGCCGGCATTCAGGATTGGTGATGTGTCGATAGACCGCCAAGACCAAGTTATTGGCCACCAACGAATCGGCAGTGGAGAAAAAGCCTAAATTGCGTTTAATGATCAAGCGCTCGTCTTGTGTTAACCCATTGGGATCATTCCAAAGGGCCACGTCTGCGCTCATGTTGATTTCATTGGGCATCCAATGATTGGCACAAGCGGTTAAATATTTGTCCCACGCCCATGAATATTTAAAGGGAACCAATTGATTGAGATCCGCTCGGCAGTTAATGATCTTTTTATCATCCACGTGGATGCGGTTCGCTCCCATTTCTAATAATTCAAGGCCTGTTGCACCCATATGGGCGGCTACGGTTTGGGTTTGTTCTAATGTTGCACTCATGTGATGTTCCTTGGTTTATTGGCAGGCTTCGCAGTCTGGGTCAAGAATCGAGCAGGTTTGCGGCTGGTCTAATTTAACCGCATTTAATGCGCCATCTGTTACGGTCGATTTCTCGGCGTTGCTGGCGCCCAAGCTTCGTAAATAATAGGTTGTTTTTAGTCCCCGTAACCACGCCAAGTAGTATAAATCATGCAATTTCTTGCCCGATGGTTTGGCCATGTAGATGTTTAGCGATTGCGCTTGATCAAGCCATTTTTGTCGGCGAGATGCGGCCTCAATCAGCCAGTTTGGGTCTATTTCAAACGCAGTGGCGTAACGTGTTTTTAATGCAGCAGGTATGCGGCTAATGGGTTGCACGCTGCCGTTGAAATATTTCAAATCATTGATCATGACATCATCCCACAACTTCAACGCCTTTAAATCAGCGACCAAATAGGGATTTACAACCGTGAACTCGCCCGATAAGTTTGATTTGACATACAGGTTTTGATAGGTCGGCTCAATGGATTGTGAGACACCACAAATGTTGGAGATGGTGGCGGTTGGGGCTATCGCCATCAAGTTTGAATTGCGGATGCCTTGGGTTCGCACTTTCACGCGCAGCGTTTCCCAATCCAACGTTTGCGATTTATCCTGGTCTAAATATTGACCGCGCGCTTGTTGCAAGAGATTGATAGAATCAATCGGCAGAATGCCTTTGCTCCAAAGCGATGCCTCATACTTTGAATAACTGCCACGTTCCTGTGCTAACGCACAAGATGCTTCAATGGCGTAATAGCTAATGAGCTCCATGGAGGTGTCGGCAAAGGCAACGGCTTCATCCGATGTATAGTCAATGCCAATGGCATACAAGGCGTCTTGAAACCCCATGATGCCGAGCCCAATGGGGCGGTGCTTCAAGTTTGAGTTGCGTGCTTGAGGAACGGAGTAGTAATTAATGTCGATGACATTGTCCAGCATGC
>DNVL01000146.1 GCA_003507515.1 Legionella sp. | reverse complement strand
CTTGCTGAAGCTGTTATTTTTGCAATGATGGCCTCGTATTTGTTATCGCGAACATTAGTCCCTACATTGGCGTACTATTTATTGCATCCTCATACGGACAATCTAGAATCAGAGTCTCGATTGGTGCGATTCCACCAGCGATTTGAATATCATTTTGAAGTGTTTCGCCAGCGTTATCATGCTGTATTGACGAGGGTATTAAACAATACCACGCAATTTATGATTTGTTTTATGGCTTTTGTATTTGCCTCGCTCTTGTTATTGTGGCCATGGCTTGGGTCAAATTTTTTCCCAACGGTTGATGCCGGCCAAATCAAGCTGCATATACGTGCCCCTGAGGGTACTCGGGTGGAGGAAACTGCACGTCTTGCCGATGAGATTGATGCTATGATTCGAACGATCATTCCCACGCAAGATCTGGAGAGCATTGTGGATAATATTGGTTTGCCAGTGAGTGGGATTAATCTAACCTATAGTAACTCAGCCACTGTGGGGCCTGAAGATGCCGACATACTCATCTCGTTAAAAAAAGGCCATCAATCATCTGCTGATTATATTCGTGAGTTAAGAATACAGCTGACGAACGCTTTTCCGGGCATAACAGTTGCTTTTTTGCCCGCTGATATCGTGAATCAAATCCTCAATTTTGGCTTGCCATCGCCGATTAATATTCAGATCATGGGATCTAAGCTTGAGGAAAACCGTCGTTATGCTTATCACTTCATGGCACGATTAAAACGTGTGCCGGGTGTTGTTGATGTGCGAACAAGGCAGGCTTACAATTATCCTGAATTGAAAGTGAATGCCGACAGATCTCGCGCCAGTGAGCTGGGCTTGACCCAGTATGATATTGCCAGCAATTTGCTAATATCACTCTCGGGTAGCTTCCAGACAGCGCCTAATTTCTGGCTTGACCCTAAAAACGGTGTTTCTTATCCCATTGTTACGCAAGTCCCGCAATACGCTATGGCTTCACTGCAGGCCTTGCGCAATGTGCCCATTACCAATGCGGGCATGACTGGACCCCCTCAAATACTGGGCGCACTGGCAGACATTAAACCTGCATGGGCACCGGTCGTCGTCTCCCATTACAATGTCCAACCGGTGATGGATATCTTTGCCGCGGTGCAAGACCGAGACTTGGGGGCTGTAGCTCACGATATAAACGGTATTATACGGGACATGCAAAAAGATCTGCCGAAGGGATCACAAATTTTTCTGCACGGACAAATTGAAACGCAACACAATGCTTTTGTAGGCCTCTATCTAGGCCTTTTCTTCTCCGTTTTGCTGATTTACTTGCTCATTGTTATTAATTTCCAATCGTGGACTGATCCTTTTATTATTATTACTGCCTTGCCGGCAGCCCTGGCAGGCATTGCATGGGCATTGTTTCTGACCCATACCACGTTAAGCGTGCCGGCATTGACGGGCGCGATTATGTGCATGGGGGTGGCGACAGCGAATAGTATTTTAGTCATTAGCTTTGCTCGTTCCCACATGCAAGAAGGAAACTCTCCCTTTGCATCAGCGCTTGCAGCAGGCGTTACCCGGTTGCGGCCGGTATTGATGACGGCATTGGCCATGATGATTGGAATGTTGCCCATGGCATTGAGTCTAGGCGAAGGAGGGGAGCAAAATGCACCATTGGGCCGTGCTGTGATTGGTGGTTTGTCATTTGCGACCGTGGCCACGTTGTTTTTTGTACCGGCTATTTTTTGTGTGATTCACACCCGGAGGAATCGTCTCGCTGAAGGAGTAAAACATGCTTAAACGGTTCCCATCTCAACTAAAAGATCCCTCACGGCGGTCTGTTATTCGAGCCGTTGGGTTTGTGCTGATTTGTCTGTTGATTATTGTCGGCATGCGCGTTTGGGCTGCTATTTTGTTGCATCGCAATACCAATCGACAAGCCATTCCCATTGTCAAAACGGTGATCGCAGCGCGAGGGCCTATGGACAATACCATTGTTTTGCCCGGCGATATCCGTGCTTGGCATGAGGCTCCTATTTATGCGCGAACGAGTGGTTATATTAAACAATGGTATGTTGACATAGGTGATCAAGTAAGGGCCGGCACGCTATTGGCGGATATAGAGGCGCCTGAATTGGACGCACAATTGCGTCAAGCAGAAGCGGATTTGAAGGTTACCATTGAACAAAATAAACTAGCGCAATCAACCGCTATACGTTGGGTTGGTTTATTAACATCAGACGCAGTTTCCAAGCAAGAAACCGATGAGAAAGTGGATGCTGCACGCGCGCTTTCAGCGCGTGTGATTGCGGCGCGCGCCAATCGTGACAAATTACGCGAGTTGGTTGGGTTTGAACGGATCACAGCCCCTTTTGAAGGTACTATTAGCGCACGGGCTACTGATATTGGGGATTTGATCAATGCGGGTAGCAATACAGATGAAAAACCGTTATTCCGTCTTGTGCAAACCGATCCGTTACGTGTTTATGTCAAAATTCCTCAAAGTTATGCAACGCGTATCGCCCCTAACATGCAGGTTGACTTGCATGTTCCGGAACGCCCTGGGCGTGCTTATAAAGCACGTCTTGTGCAAACAGCGCGCGCGATAGATCCTAAGACACGCACGCTGCTCGCGCAGTTTGTAGTGGATAATAAAAAAGGCCAGCTATTACCCGGTAGTTATACGGACGTTTATTTTAAATTACCCGCTAGTGATCAAACCATCAGGTTACCCATTAATACGTTGCTGTTCCGTTCAGAGGGATTGCAAGTGGCCACGTTGGATGAAAAAAATCATGTGGTATTGAAGTCTGTTTCTATTCGGCGGGATTTTGGCACAGAGGTGGAAATGAGTCGAGGGGTTCATGCAGGTGATCGTATTATTATTAATCCATCGGATTCTATCACGAATGGCGAACAGGTTCGCGTTTGGGGAGATCTGAAATCAGCACATTGATGAGAGCGGTGGGTGTGTTTGTCGCTACCAGCTTAACCGCTTGTTCATTCGCGCCCCCAGAAAAACAACCCCCCATGCCGATACCTGCACACTACAAAGAAGCGCGAGAATGGCGGGCTGTCTCGGATGATATGCTGCTCACGAGCAAGACGCCTTGGTGGGCACGCTATAAAGATCATACCCTAAATACGTTAGAGCAAAAAATATCATGCCATAACCAACCGCTAAAAATAGCGTTGGCGCAATTTCAAGAGGCAAGTGCTTTAGCACAAGTGGTGCGATCGGCTTTGTACCCAACGGTATTGGGTATAGGCAATGCTTCCAGACAGCAACTGTCAACCAATGTAGCCACCAGTGCGGGTACACCCATTACCCGTTATAACGCTTTTTTCCTAGGGCCTCAAATCTCATATGAATTAGATGCCTGGGGTCGAGTCCGTAATGCGGTGACGGCGAGCAACAACCTTGTGCGCGCCAGCGCATTCGACTTGGCCACCATGGAATTAAGCATGCGTGCGGAACTTGCGAATGATTATTTTACGTTACGTGGTTTAGATGAAGCACAGCGGGTGCTTGATTCAACGGTGCGCGCGTATAAAAAAGCATTTTATTTGACGCGTAAACGTTATGACGGTGGGGCCTCGCCTATATTGGATGTATTGCAAGCAAAAACACAGTTGGAAAGTGCGAAGACTTATGCGATAGACATGCAGCTGCAACGTGCAACGCTTGAACATGCCATTGCGGTATTGGTAGGAGAAATACCGGCTAACTTCTCTATTGCGCCTACCCATAAGCCGTTCACGTTGGTTACGATATCGCCCCGTTTACCCTCTACGTTGTTGGTGCGAAGACCCGATATTGCAGCCGCATTATTGCGGGTAAAATCCGCCAATGCCTCGATTGGTGTTGCGCGAGCCGCCTTTTTCCCCGATATTAATTTAATGGGTATATTGGCCGGACAAAGCAGCCGGTTGTCAAATCTATTCTCGGCATCCAGTTTATTTTGGTCGCTAGGCCCACCCAGCACGCTGGCACTGGTTCAACCGATGATGTCTGTTGTGTTATTTGATGGTTATCAATTACAAGGCTTATTAAAACATGCGAAAGCACGTTATTTTGAAACGGTGAGTCATTATCGACAAACAGTATTAACGGCATTTCAACAAGTCGAAGACAACCTGGTGGCGATTCGTCGGCTTGATCAAGAACTGCAAACGCAAACGGCCGCAATG
>DNVL01000222.1 GCA_003507515.1 Legionella sp. | reverse complement strand
CCAATGATTTCTTCAATTTCCTTAATCACGCGCTCGGGTTCAACCTGCGGCAGATCAATCTTGTTGAGAACCGGCAACACTTCCAGGCCCTGGTCAATGGCCGTGTAGCAGTTGGCAACTGACTGCGCCTCTACCCCTTGTGCGGCATCAACCACCAGCAGTGCGCCTTCACAGGCTGCCAGCGAACGTGACACTTCATAGGAAAAATCAACATGCCCCGGCGTATCAATAAAATTTAACAAATATTTGATGCCATCCAGCGCCGTATAATGCAACGAGACACTTTGCGCTTTGATAGTGATCCCTCGTTCGCGTTCAATGTCCATGGAGTCAAGCACTTGCGCCCCCATTTCGCGAGCAGACAGGCCACCACATCGTTGAATAAATCGGTCAGCCAATGTGGACTTCCCATGATCGATGTGGGCAATAATAGAGAAGTTTCGAATGCGCGTCAGGTCGCTCAATTGGTTTGCCTAGCAGTAAAATGTCCTAGTTTAACCTAATTCACACGGTCTATAAAGAGCTCCAGGTGCTTAAGTCAGGGCTGCCGTATGAGCCTGCACATTCAACGTATGCGTTTATAGGGTAAAAAAAGACCACCAAGGCGTGTGTGATGTGATATGATCGCGTCATGAACCGTGATTTGTCGTTGCAAATGGACGAAAATACCGGGATGATCGCACTGAACCATCACTTCTTTTTAAGGATCCGTCATGCGCCAACTGTTTAAAATGTGCCTCGCTCTGCTGGTCTTGCTCCCATTGAGTCATGTCTATGCTGATTCAGCACTGGTGAAGCGCGCAGATGTGCAGGCGTTCATGAATGACATGGTGGCCCATCATCATTTTGATAAAAAGCAACTGACTGCTCTCTTCAGCCAGGCCGAATTCCAGCCAAAAATCATTGAATCCATGGAGCGACCTTATGAAAAGAAAACATGGGATGTATACCGTGATTTATTCCTAACGCCACAGCGTGTTCAAGCAGGCCTTGAGTTTTGGCAGGCCAATCAATCCGCATTGGCACAGGCTGAACAGCAATTTCATGTGCCTGCGAGTGTGATTGTATCGATCATTGGTGTGGAAACATTGTATGGCAGAAATCAAGGCAATTATCGGGTTCTGGATGCATTGACCACATTGGCCTTTGACTATCCCAAGCGGTCTGAATTTTTTACCAAAGAATTGAGGGAGTATTTGCTGCTGTGCCGTGAGCAAAACGTCCCTGCTACCCAATACATGGGGTCTTATGCAGGTGCCATCGGTAAACCACAGTTCATGCCGAGTAGTTATCGGTTTTATGCGGTCAATTTTACAGGGACGGGTAAGGTCGATTTAATCAATGAAGACCGTGATGTGATCAGCAGTGTGGCGAATTATTTCCATCAGCATGGCTGGAAAATGAATGATGCAGTGGCACAACCGGCTATTGTGCGTGGAGCCCGTTATCGTCACCTAGAGACGAATACTAAAGTCCCTAATTACACCGTGAACCACTTACGGAAAACGGGCGTTAGACCGAATAGTGTATTGGCGAAACATCCGGAAAAAGCAGGTGTTATTGAATTGTTAACGCCAGAAGGTTCGGAATACTGGCTTGCATATCCTAATTTTTATGTCATCACGCGCTATAACACGAGCCCCCAATACGCGTTGGTGGTGTATTTGCTAGCGCAGCAGTTACATCAGCAAAGAATGGCGATGCAACAGGCAGTTCATGGGCATGCATAAGGGATCTCAGCGTGGCGACTTGTTTTTTATTCACTTACAATGGAACAGAAGATCAGTATCTGACGCTACGTCTTAACGATCAAGATCAGCTGGATGCGCCTTTGGAGCGACGTTCGTTGGATGCATTGAAGGCATTGCAATTGAATGCGCGCACCATTGTGGTGCTTCCAACAGAACAGTGCAGTTTGCATCCGGTTGAATTGCCCTGGCTGAACGATAGAAAGGCGCGAGCGGCTATTCCGTATGCATTGGAGGAGCAAATTGCACAATCGGTTACAACTGTGCACATTGCCTTTGACAAGCAATATTATCTAAACAATCAATATTTAGTCGCGGTTATCGACCAGCAATACCTGGTGGATTTAATGGGGCATCTGGATACGCTTGCGATTGATTTTGATTGCATTACCCTGGACTGGTTTGCCTTGCAGACGAATGAAGGGTGCGTCAGCGAAACGAGTGTATTGATTCGTGATGCGCTCTTTCAAGGGGCGTTAAGTGGCGAACCCGCGGCGCTGTATTTGGCGAATCGCTCGAACAACTTGCCGATTTTCGCTTTTCATGACAGCGCGCCTGCACTGAACGATGCATCGCATGCCCGATTAGAGGGATCTTTTTATCCATGGGCGGCCGCTCGGATAAGGGCAGCGCCTGCGTTTAATTTGTGTCAAGGGGAATGCGAACATACACACAGCAAATCATCAAATACCCGTTGGTATCAAGCGAGCCTTGCATTGGCTGGCGTGTGGTTTTNNAATGCTGCATCGCTTAAATAGTGATATAGGCGTGTTGGACCAAAAAACGGCTGTGATTTATCACCGGTTTTTCCCTGATGCCAAACAGGTGATTAGTCCCAAATTTCGGGTGACGCAATGGCTTAAAACGGCGAATGCCAGTCAAGATACCGCATTATGGCCATTATTGGATGCGTTAGCGGCTGCGGTAAATAATGATCAGGTGACGATTGAGCAATTGCATTATCAAGGCAGTGCGTTGTCCGTCACGTTAAATAGTGAAGACTTTGCTGCCTTAGAGGCATTGCAGCGTCGTTTACAGCAAGCGCATCTTCAGGTGACACAGGCACAAGCTGTTTCGCATGAAGACCGTGTGCACGCTATCTTGGAGTTACGATTGTGAAGATAGATTGGAGTCGTTTTAACGATCGTGAGCGGTGGATGCTGGGCATCGCTGGGGTCTTCTGTGGTTTATTTTTGCTGTATGCGCTGATCTATGCCCCCTTAACCGGTGCGGTTCAAAATAAATGGCGTGAACGGATTGAAAAGCAAGAAACGTATGCCTGGATGCAAGACGCATTGCAACAACAAAAGTCCACGCATGCACTCAAAAAAGTGAGTACAACCGCATTGCTCACCATTCTTGCGCGTGAATTAAAGACCACCTCATTTCACCAAATGCCATACCATCTGGAGCAAACGGGGGGAGGGGATATCCAATTGTCATTTGAGGCGGTGCCTTATACCGCCGTAATGATATGGCTACGTGAGATGAGCCAGACGTATGCATGTGCCATTAAGCAATTGAACATCGAGGGCACCAAAACGCCTGGCGTCGTGAAATGGATGGCGGTGCTCACTATTCACTGAGGTTATTTTGCACGCTTTCCCATGTTTTAACCCCAGCCCCTTGCTTGACTTCATCCGGGAGTGCACTGAGCGCTTGTTGAGCCGCTTCTTGGCTGTCATAGCTACCATACAGGCCTTTGTAATAGGCCTTGCCCCCGCTTTGATATTTTACTTCTGCCATGCGGTCACTTTTAGGCACTTTTTGCAAGGCGCCTGCCACGTGAGCGGCTTTTTCCCCATTGGCGATTTCAATGGTATAGCCTCGTCGGTTTTGCTGGCTGACCCAATTTCTATCCCTGTCTTTTGGGGACGCGGGGGAATGGTAGGCACCCACATGATAGCTATCCGGCACCACCACATTCGTTTGTTTAACGGTTGGCTCGTTGTATGTGCTCACATTTTCATACCCTTCGGGATACAGATCTGAATTTTGATACCCATAGGGCACATAGTCATTGGTGCTGCTTTGCTCGTTGAGCATACAAGATGATAGGCTTAAGACACATAATGACACACTGAAGATGCGAATAGTGGTTAACATGAGAAGGCCCCTTTTATTATTATCGATGGGCAAAGCCCTTTGATGTATATATCTGCAGGTTTGGAATAAACTTGAGCGGTTCATCACGATGCGTTTCGAACACCTTGTTTCAATCGTCCCGATGTCATAGAGTATCCCTTTCAGATGAGGAAGGAATGGTATGTGGACTGAACGCCGCTCAGGTCAAACGCATCAACGGGGCAGTCAAGATCACCGCGATCCTTATGAGCGTGATCGCACGCGTGTGATTCATTGCCCGGCATTTCGGCGCCTGCAACGTAAAACCCAGATTTTAGGCACAGATGAAGGCGACTTTCATCGAACGCGCTTAACCCATTCCCTAGAAGTGGCCTCCATTGGTTGCAGTATCGCCCGTCATTTCACGTTAACACACGCACAACATGCTTTGACCGGCTTATTGCCCAATGAAGACCTGATGAGCGTGATTTGCCTGCTGCACGACATTGGTCACCCGCCCTTTGGGCATGGGGGCGAAGTGGCATTGAATTACATGATGCGTGAGCAGGGAGGGTTTGAGGGCAACGCACAAACGTTGCGCCTACTCACGAAAGTTGAGACCAGTTATGGCGCATTTGGGCTCGATTTAACACGCCGTGCGTTGTTAGGGGTGCTCAAATACCCAGTGCCACTGTCGCAAGTGGTGGCGACCCAATTGCCGCTGGTTCAAGAATCGTTTAACCGCACCATTCGCATTAATGATTGGTTGCCGCCCAAAGGCTATTTTGATGGTGAACAGCCTGAAATCGATTGGTTGTTGTCGGCCTTTAGTGAGGCGGATCGCCTCCTGTTTCAAGCACTGGCCAAGCCTCCCAGTATGCATACGCATGGAAAGTCGGCCTACCACACCTTTGATTGTTCTATCATGGACATTG
>DNVL01000282.1:207-3496 GCA_003507515.1 Legionella sp. | reverse complement strand
AGCATTATGGTCGTCCAATGGATATTGAATGGGCGAAAGATGGCAGTGATGGCAAATTGTATATTTTGCAAGCACGCCCTGAAACCGTTAAAAGCCGCACCAACAAACAAATTCTGGAGCGTTACACGCTCAAACAATCAGGGCCTGTATTAAGTGAGGGACGTAGCATCGGACAGCGCATTGGTCAGGGGCGTGTACGGGTTATCAACGACATCAGTGAAATGCACCGGGTAGAGTTAGGCGATGTGTTGGTATCTGACATGACCGATCCGGACTGGGAGCCTGTGATGAAGCGGGCGTCAGCCATCGTGACCAACCGTGGCGGGCGCACGTGTCATGCGGCTATTATTGCGCGTGAGCTGGGCATTCCTGCGGTTGTTGGGTGTGGAGACGCTACGAAAACCATCCATGATGGGAATGAAGTGACGGTGAGTTGTGCCGAAGGCGATACCGGCTATGTTTATGAGGGGTTATTGCCTTTTGAACGTGTTCACTTGGATGTGGACAGCATGCCTGAATTACCGGTTAGTGTGATGCTCAATGTGGGCAATCCCGATCGTGCCTTCGCGTTTCAATCCGTGCCTAATTCGGGTGTTGGTTTGGCCCGGCTTGAGTTTTTAATTTCCAATAGCATTGGGATTCATCCGAAAGCGTTGTTGGAGTATGATCAACTGACCGATGTGGATTTAAAAAAATTCATCGATGATAAAACAGCGGCCTATGCTTCCCCTGTTGAATATTACATTGAACGTTTAAAAGAAGGGATTGCCACTATCGCTGCGGCATTTTATCCAAAACCCGTGATTGTGCGTTTATCTGATTTCAAGTCGAACGAATATGCCAACCTTAAGGGCGGGCGCTTGTATGAACCGAATGAAGAAAATCCGATGCTGGGGTTTAGAGGGGCAGCCCGCTATGTATCGCCGCAATTTTCAGATTGTTTTGCGTTGGAATGCACGGCGGTCAAACGCGTGCGCGAAGACATGGGACTGACCAATGTCGAAGTCATGATTCCGTTTGTTCGCACGGTGAGTGAAGCCGTAAAGGTTATCGACGTGCTGAAGAAACAAGGACTGGAACGTGGGAAAAATGGTTTGCGGCTTATCATGATGTGCGAATTGCCATCCAATGCATTGTTGGCCCATGATTTTCTTCAATATTTCGATGGCTTTTCTATTGGATCAAATGATCTCACGCAATTAACCCTTGGGCTGGATCGTGACTCTGGCTTGATAGCCGCACAGTTTGACGAGCGAGATGCTGCCGTGAAAGCGCTCTTGCACATGGCCATTGCAGCCTGTAAATCACAAGGAAAATACATTGGTATTTGTGGTCAAGGGCCATCTGATCATCCAGACTTTGCTGAGTGGTTGATGCAGGAAGGGATTGATAGCATGTCATTAAATCCCGATTCTGTATTAGATACCTGCTTGTTTTTAGGCTCAGTGCATAAGATGGCGCAGGTTTGAAGATGGCAAATTTGTGCAAGAGCCGCTTAAAATGGATAATCGTCTTGCTCGGATTTTTTCCCCCACTCGTATTTGCTAGTTCTGACGCCAGCCACGCTGATCCCATCGCACCTGTTATTTTGTGGGTGACGGCTATTTTCTTTTTCGGGGTGCTTGGACGCTACATTGCGCGCCAATTAAATCAGCCGGGGGTGTTGGGGGAGTTGTTAATGGGGGTGCTCGTTGGCAATCTCTGTTATTTTTTGGGGATGCCTTTGGCTGTTGTGTTGCGAGAAGGCTCGGCTATTTTCAGCATCATTAGCGATGTATTGATGGGCGGATCTGTGACGCAAGCGGTGAATACCGTCATTCAAAACCCGTATTACGCACAGCCTGTGATTGCAGCGCTCAGTGGGCCCAATGGGATGGATTTACTGAAGGTGTCTTATGTGGTCGATGGCCTTTCCCGGTATGGCGTTATTTTTCTATTGTTTATGGTGGGCCTTGAAACATCTTTTGATGAGCTCAAGCACACGGGGAGGGAGTCGCTTCAAGTGGCTACGATTGGAGTGGTTGCACCTATTCTATTGGGATTGTTGGCGGCCTATTTTTTAATGCCGGATTCCTCGTTCCAAGCGGATTTATTTGTTGGGGCCACCTTATCGGCAACCAGCATTGGGATCACCGCTAGCGTGTTGAAGGAGATGAAAAAATTACGCACTCGAGAGGCTAAAACCATTCTAGGTGCTGCCATGATCGACGATATTTTAGGCTTGATCATCCTGGCCATTGTCAGCAGCATTGTGATTCGAGGAACGATTGATGTGCTAACTGTGAGTCGTGTTGTTGTATTGGCGGGGGTGTTCATTGCTGGCGCGCTGATGATGGGTCCTTGGGTGCTTCGAAAAACAGTGGTCTTTTTTCATTTGTTGGACTTATGGGAAGCCAAGTTGATTACTGCTTTTTTATTTCTCATGTGTTTGGCCTGGCTTGCAACACTCGCGCAATTGGCTAGCATCATTGGGGCTTTTGTGGCGGGCATGATTCTTCACGATGGTTTTTTTGATGGGCGCAGCGATACGCCTCACAAAAATGAACCCAGCATTCAAGATTTAGTCGCACCCCTTGAGGGCATATTGGCACCTTTGTTCTTTATGTTGATAGGCATCCAAGTGAAACTGGAAACGTTTATGAATTTGCATGTGTTGTTGATTGCCGCGGGCTTGATCGTGGCAGCGGTGTTGGGCAAACTGTTGTGCGGGTTAGGGGCGAGCCGAAAGGACGATCGCATTTTAATCGGTATCGGCATGTTACCGCGTGGCGAGGTCGGGCTGGTGTTCGCATCCATTGGCCGCACCCTGGGCGTGATCTCAGATGATCTGTTTGCCGCTATCATCCTAATGGTGATTGTGACCACGTTTATCGCGCCTATTTTACTGAAACAACGCTATGCCATGCATGACGCATCGAAAAAGAGGTTGACATGATACCTGTTCCCGACACCCTTCTGTTGGATGTACGCCGTGCGTTGGATGAGGATATCAGAACGGGCGATGTGACGGCTGCCTTGTTGCCAGAAGACAAGTGGGTGGATGGCGTGATCATCTCGCGTGAGCCCATGGTCGTCTGTGGGCGCCCGTGGGTGGACGCCGTTTTTTTTACCATTGATCCGAGCATTGAGGTGCAATGGTTAGTGGAGGAGGGCGCATGGCTGGATAAGCCATCGACCCTATGCCGTATGCATGGTTTGGCCAGAAGTATTTTAACCGCTGAACGAACGGCATTGAATTTTATGCAAACGTTGTCTGCAACCGCGACCCAAACACGTGAATATTTGCAAG
>DNVL01000282.1:0-202 GCA_003507515.1 Legionella sp. | reverse complement strand
CAACCATCGCTTAGGACTTTATGACGCGTATTTAATCAAAGAAAACCACATTGCAGCCTGTGGATCGATTCGCGAGGCGATTGCACGCGCACGGTTTGAGAATAAAGGCTTATTGGTGGAAGTGGAAGTTGAAAATCTAGATCAATTGCAAGAAGCTTTGGAAGGCACGCCGGATCGTATTATGTTGGATAATTTTACTTTG
>DNVL01000196.1 GCA_003507515.1 Legionella sp. | reverse complement strand
GAGCCAGCATCCACAATGGCTACTGAAAAATGACGCTGCCGCATGGCGATGGCGGCACTTAAGCCAACAACGCCTCCTCCGATGATCAAAATATCAAAAGCAGTTTTCATGGATTTTTTTCCTTCTGGTGCAACGCAATGCCACACACCAAGTCAGGAATCGTGCCGGCAAATCCACGGGCATAGCGTGTCAATAGGTGTTTAAAGACAGGGAGATTGTCCAGTGCCATGAGGCCTGCGCTTCGTGCAAAAGACATGCCAGGGACTTTGCTGGCAAAGAGGTCAATCAGGCCATCGGTCAAGCAGGTGATGCTGGTTTGATCATGGTGACGCGAGGCTTTATAGGTCTCTAGCATGCCGGGATTGATGCCGTGATGAATGATGCATTGTGCCAGCATGGCCACATCTCGCAATCCTAAGTTAAATCCCTGCCCCGCGACCGGATGCAAGGTGTGTGCCGCATTGCCAACAAACACCACGCGTCNNGGATAAACCATCCGTTGCCCCACGCGGGTAAACCGCCCCAGCTGATAACCAAAATCGCGTTGCAATGCCATCAAAAAATCACGTTCAGGTAGGCGTGCCAAATGCTCTGCGTCTTTCGATGGCAAAGCCCACACCAAAGACGCACGTAATCCCTTCAAGGGCAGTAGTGCCAGGAGGCCTGTCGTGGTAAACCGCTCAAATGCTTGATGCTGATGGTGGCGTGCTAAACCCATATTGGCCACCACCGCCTTTTGTTCATAAGGCTTGTTTTTGGTCTTTGCACCACACAAGGCCCGCACGGTGGATTTTGCGCCATCTGCAGCTACGATCAATTGTGCTTTGACGGTGACATGGCCCGTTGCACGTGAGATGGTTGCAGTGCCTTGCGTTGCATTGAGCGCGGTGAGTTCGGCCGGTGCTAAGATGCATCCTGGAGCCAGCATCGAATGCAAGGCTGCACTGATGTGTTGCATTTCCACTACATGACCCAGTGGATTGTCAGGCGTGCCAGACAGGTGCGCGCGGCCAAAACAATGCTGTTCGGAGACTTGGATGGTGTCAATAGCACTCACCCATTCGCATAAGCGTGGCCAGACCTTGAGCATCTGTAGAATGCGTACGCTGGCGGGCGACAGTGCCAAACTGCGCGCATCAAAATCGGGATGGGTGTGCTCAGAAAAAGGGTTTGTTTCAACCAATAGGATCTTAAGCCCGGCATCGGCCAGTGCCAGCATTAAGGATGCGCCTGTTAAGCCCCCTCCGACAATGAGAATATCTACGTCATAATCAACCACGGACCAACGCCTCTAAGTCATCTATTTCAACGGGCAGCGCGGCGGTCAAATTCTCATGGGCATTTGGCGTGACCAGAATGTCATCCTCAATGCGCACACCGATATTCCACCAACGCGAGTCAACGCCGTCTAATCCTTCAGGGATATACAAACCTGGCTCAACCGTCAACACCATGCCGGGCTGTAATGTTCGCCATTGACCCTCTACTTTATATTGGCCGCAATCATGGACATCCATGCCCAACCAATGGCCCGAATTGTGCATATAAAAGGGTTTGTAGGCCGCTTTTTCGATGAGGTCGTTGAGATGGCCTTTCAATAAGCCTAACTCGACCAGTCCTTCGGTTAGTATGTGCACCATCGTACGCTGAACTTCATCCCATGCGCAGCCCGGCCGCACACAGGCAATGCCTGCTTGTTGCGCACGCAACACCAAGGCATAGATCAGGCGTTGTTCTGCGTTGAATTTGCCATTGATAGGGTATGTGCGGGTAACGTCTGCGGCATAGTGTTCAAATTCAGCGCCTGCGTCAATCAACACCAATTCGCCCGGTATTAAAGGCTGGTTGTTCTCGGTGTAATGCAAGATACATGCATTTTTTCCGCCGGCGACAATCGAATCATAGGCACTGCTGCGACAGCCTTGGCGTGTGAATTCATGGATTATTTCCGCTTCCAATTGATATTCATAGCCTGCATGAAGGCAAGCCTGCATGGCACGCTCATGCGCTGTCACCGTAATGCGTCCCGCTTGCTTCATCCGTTGGATTTCGGCCTCCGTTTTAAATAATCGCATTTCACCTAAAATCGGGGCAAGGTCACAGAATGCTTCTGGCGCCTGTTTCCCTTGGCGTACTTGGTTTTTTACTACGCGCCAAGCATTCTGAATGCGTGTTTCCCAATCTGGAAAGCGGTCCATTGCGTAATACACGGCCTGCATGCCTGCCAGATAGTCTGGCAAGCGAAGGCTTAAATCCGAGAGTGGATAGGCCTCATTTATTCCCAAGACGGCGCGTGCGCCTTCTTGTCCAAGACGTCTGCCAGTCCACTGTTCTTCGGCAGGATTGCGAGGGCGGCTAAACAAGATGCTGATGCTGTTTTCGCCAGCGGTAATCAATAGCAATGCATCCGGCTCATTAAACCCTGTTAAATAATAAAAATCACTGTCTTGACGAAACCGGTAATAGGCATCTCCATTGCGAAGGACTTCGTGTGCGGCAGGAATGATGGCAATGGCGCCTTTGGGC
>DNVL01000021.1 GCA_003507515.1 Legionella sp. | reverse complement strand
GTTGAAATGGATGGCTTTGAAGGCAGTGAAGGCGTCATTGTGGTCGCGGCCACGAATCGTCCGGATGTGCTCGATCCCGCCTTGCTTCGCCCGGGCCGTTTTGATCGGCAAGTTGTGGTGCCTTTGCCCGATATACGCGGACGTGAGCAAATTTTGAAAGTGCATTTGAAAAAAGTGCCCATCGATCCACACGTTGAAATCATGCCAATTGCGCGAGGAACGCCTGGCTTTTCAGGTGCTGATTTGGCAAACCTTATCAATGAAGCGGCGTTATTTGCAGCGCGAGCGAACAAGCGCACGGTGGGCACGCTTGAGCTCGACAAAGCCAAAGATAAAATCATGATGGGTGCGGAGCGCCGCTCGATGGTGATGGATGACAATGAGAAAAAATTAACAGCATATCATGAGGCGGGCCATGCCATTGTTGGCTTGATGGTGCCAGAACATGACCCCGTGTACAAAGTATCGATCATTCCTCGCGGGCGGGCGCTTGGCGTGACCATGTTCCTTCCCGAACAAGATCGCTATAGCCACAGCAAACGACGCTTAGAAAGCCAATTGGCCAGTTTGTTTGGCGGGCGAGTGGCGGAGGAATTAATTTTTGGTGCAGAGAGCGTGACGACGGGCGCATCCAATGACATCATGCGTGCCACAGACATTGCTCGGAAGATGGTGACCAGCTGGGGCTTGTCAGCCTTAGGTCCGCTGACCTTTGGGCAAGAAGAAGGCGAAGTCTTCCTCGGTCGGAGGGTGAATCAAAACAAAGAAATTTCCAATGAAACCGCGCGTATGATTGATGAAGAAGTGCGTGTGATCATCGATCGAAATTTCCTCCGTGCAAAAACCATTTTGACAGATAACTTGAAAATACTGCATTTAATGGCGGAAGGCTTGATAAAATACGAAACAATCGATGCCAGTCAAATCAAAGAAATCATGGATGGTAAAGACCCAAGCCCGCCTGCGGATTGGGATGCGATTAAATTCGAGGACAAAGACCGTCCGTCTGACGACAAAAAACGCACTGATAAAAATGCGGAGCCTCCATCGCTCTCAGGTGACGCCGTGTAGTGGATAGTCAACAATTTACCGCATGGTGCCACGATTACGCGCCGCAAGGTTGCATGCGTTCAATGATGTATCTCCAAAAGCCGCTGATCATGGGGGTATTGAATAGGACGCCTGACTCTTTCTCAGATGGTGGGCATTTTTTAGAACAGCACCAGGCGATGCAACGCGCACGGATGATGATAGAACAGGGGGCTGATATCATCGATGTGGGAGGCGAGTCCTCACGGCCGGGAGCCGTTGAGATTTCATGTGCTGAAGAACTGGCGCGCGTTATCCCTATTATCGAGGCCATTCGCTCTATCAGTGATATCTGCATCTCGATAGACACGCGTAAAGCTTTGGTGATGAAGGCCGCGGTGGCAGCAGGGGCCTCGATCATCAATGACATTCAGGCGTTGCGAGGTGTTGATGCACTGTCAGTCGCCGCCCAACTGGATGTTCCCGTGTGTCTCATGCACATGCAAGGCATGCCTGATTCCATGCAAACGAGCCCTCATTATGCAAGCGGTATTTTGGATGAGATAAACCTTTTTTTTGAACAACGCATTCAAGCCTGCGTTCAAGCCGGGATTTCGCGTGAACGGCTGATATTAGACCCAGGCTTTGGTTTTGGTAAATCAGTCGAACACAACTTAACGCTTTTAAACGGCCTGGCGGCCTTTCAACGGCATGGTTTGCCCTTGCTGTTAGGCGTGTCACGCAAAAGCACGCTGGGTGCTATTACTCAAAAACCCGTGGACGAACGCGGACCGGCAGGCATTGCAGCGGCGGTCTTTGCAGCAACCCAGGGGGTGCAAATGATAAGGACCCACGATGTGGGTGAAACCAACCAAGCCTTGCAAATGCTGGATGCAATTGCAAGTAAACCACTGGCATGAGGACACATGAATGACGCAACGTAAATATTTTGGAACAGATGGGATCCGTGGACACGTCGGTTCACCCCACATTCACCCTGAGTTCATGCTAAAGCTAGGGTGGGCTGTGGGTCGGGTGCTGGCCAATGGCCAACGCAAAAAGGTCCTGATTGGTAAAGATACGCGGGTGTCGGGTTATATGTTGGAGTCGGCATTAGAGGCCGGATTGTCGGCCGCCGGGGTAGATGTTCGATTGTTAGGCCCCATGCCAACGCCTGCCATTGCCTATTTGACACAAACATTGCGCGCCACAGCGGGCATTGTCATCAGCGCTTCTCATAATCCATTTGAAGACAATGGCATCAAGTTTTTTTCAGCCGATGGCCGTAAATTACCCGATAGCATTGAGCTCGAGATAGAAGCGGAGCTTGATAAAGAATTAAAAATTGTCCCGTCTGCGGGCTTAGGCAAAGCCTCGCGCATTAATGATGCGCCAGGGCGTTACATTGAGTTTTGCAAATCAACCATTCCCTCCATGACGCGTTTATCGGGATTGAAAATTGTGGTGGATTGCGCCAATGGCGCAACGTATCACATTGCGCCTAATGTGTTTACGGAGTTAGGTGCCGATGTGATTTCAATCGGTGACAAGCCGGACGGGTTTAACATCAATCAAAACTGCGGCTCCACATCCCCTGCCATGCTGCAGAAAAAAGTCTTGGAAGCGTGTGCTGACATAGGCATTGGACTGGACGGGGATGGTGATCGTCTCATTTTAGTGGATGCAAAGGGTCGTTTAGTGAATGGCGATGAAGCCATTTATATCATTGCAAAAGACCGCCATCAACGGGGGTTGTTACGTGGGGGCGTTGTGGGAACCCTGATGAGCAATTTCGGGCTTGAAAAAGCATTGACCGTCATGAGCATACCCTTCTTGCGCACACAGGTGGGCGATCGCTATGTACTGGAAGCACTGAAGGCGCAGGACTGGAAAATTGGTGGTGAATCATCCGGGCACGTGGTCTGTCTGGATAAAACAACCACAGGCGATGGGATTGTAGCAGCCCTCCAAGTCTTGTCCATCATGATCAAACAAGAAAAAACGCTGCAGGAATTGTGCCTTGGCATTGCGTTGCTACCTCAGACATTGATTAATTTAAAAACAAACAATGCGACCATGCTCGTCACGATGCCGCGCGTCATCGACGCCGTTAATGCGTTGAATGTCACATTAAACGGCAATGGCCGTGTCTTGTTGAGGCCATCGGGTACAGAACCGTTATTGCGGGTGATGGTGGAAGGAGATGATCATTTGCAGGTTCAACGGCATGCCAAGCAACTCAGTGATGAAATATCTCACATTGAGCAGCAGATGAGTGTGGCTTAAAAAACAATGAAAAGGGCTTGCTTCTGCGGTGATGCATTGGTAGAATGTGAGCCTTAATTTGAGAACAACTATCGTGTCAGGAGCAAACAATGTCGCTAACCAGCGTGCAAAAAGCAGAAATCATCAATGAATTTAAGCGAGCCGATCAAGACACGGGCTCCCCTGAAGTTCAAGTGTCTTTGATGACCGGTCGTATTAAATATTTGACCGAACATTTCAAAGAACACAAAAAAGACTTTCATTCACGTCGTGGTTTGCAAGAATTGGTTAATAAGCGTCGTAAATTGTTAAAATATTTGAAGCGAAATGATCAATCACGTTATTCAACGTTGATTCAAAGTCTTGGCTTGAGAGACTCTTATTGATCATCAACATCATCTTTGATGGCGCTGATGAAATAAAAACCTGATCCAAAAAAAGGCGCAATAGTATGCGCCTTTTTTTATTCCCGATACTGAACGCGGTATCCTTATCTAATATATGGGGTAATTGTCATGGCCAAAATCACCAAAACAATCCAGTTGGGCGAACGGACATTAGTACTTGAGACGGGCGAAATAGCAAGGCAAGCAGACGGGGCGATTTTTGCCAACATGGATGGTACGCAAGTGCTGGTGACTGTTGTTGGGAAAAAAGAGGGGGCTGAAAAAAACGATTGGTTCCCTTTGACGGTGGATTACCTGGAAAAAACATATGCAGCCGGCAAGATCCCCGGTGGTTTTAAAAAACGCGAAGGCGCACCGAGTGAGCATGAAACACTGACATCGCGCTTGATTGACAGACCCTTGCGCCCGTTGTTCCCTGATAATTTTTATAATGAAGTGCAAATCATTGCAACGGTGATGTCCTTAAATCCAGACGTGTCTGCTGATATTGTCGCCATCATTGGGGCTTCAGCGGCGCTTGCCATTTCAGGCATTCCTTTTCAAGGCCCTATTGGCGGCGTACGTGTTGGGTATAAAGACGGTATTTATTTGCTGAATCCCAGCCCGAATGAGCTGTTGGAGTCATCCCTTGATTTGGTGG
>DNVL01000237.1 GCA_003507515.1 Legionella sp. | reverse complement strand
GGGCAAAACTTTCCCACGGTACAGGTGACAGGTAGACTAGGCGCATCAGGTGAAATGCTCGCGCAGTGTCTTCACAATACGTTCCGCGGCATGCCCATCGCCATAAGGCGATACACCACGCGCCATAGCTTTGTAGGCGGCTTCATCATCCAGTAAGAGCTGCGCCTCTTCGACGATGCGTTCGTAGTTTGGCCCCACCAACTTGACCACACCTTGCTCAACAGCCTCCGGCCGCTCGGTCTCGTCGCGCAGCACTAGCACTGGTTTACCAAGGGCAGGTGCTTCCTCCTGCACACCGCCTGAATCTGTCAGGATGAAGCAAGCGCGCTTCATGGCGGCGATGAACGGAGCGTAGTCCAGCGGTTCGCAAAGCGTAAAATTAGGCAGTCCGGCCAAGAACTCGTAGACCACATCCTTTACGTTGGGATTGGGATGCACAGGGTAGAGGAACTGCACCTCCGGGTTGTTTTCGGCGAGTGTACGAAACGCGCGACAAATGTTGCGGAACGGTTCTCCAAAATTCTCCCGACGGTGCGATGTAATCAACACCAAACGTTTATTGGCATCCAGGTCGATGCCAATTTCTAGGTCCTTCGCCGCTGTCATCAAAAGCGCATCGATGACGGTGTTGCCCGTCACAATGATCTCACTATCCGGCACCCCCTCGCGCAACAGGTTCTGACGCGAACCCTCGGTCGGGGCAAAATGCCAACGAGCCAGCTTGCCAGCAATCACTCGGTTGGCTTCTTCAGGAAAAGGGTTTTGCATATCCCATGTGCGCAAACCGGCTTCCACATGCCCGATAGGAATCCGGTGATAAAAACAGGCCAGCGCCACGGTCATCACGGTGGTGGTGTCGCCCTGTACAAGGACCACATCAGGTTTCTCGGCCTGCAGAACATCATCCAGATCCAGAAGCAAACGCGCAGTCAGCGTTGTGAGCGCCTGATTGGGACGCATGATATCGAGATCAATGTCTGGATCGATGCCGAAGAAGTTCAGAACCTGGTCCAGCATGTGACGGTGTTGGGCGGTTGCGAGGACTCGCACCGCTGCCCAAGGCTGCTCTTTCAACGCCAAAATGACGGGCGCCATCTTAATGGCTTCGGGACGAGTTCCAATAACACAAAGTATTTGAGCCAAGATAACTCTCTTTCAAAGCTTGTCATGACCACTAGGGGCCTGACTATAGTACCGACCCAACATAACCATCAATTTCTGATTGGGGTCACCAACAAAATTGTCAACTTCAATCGTTTCATGGATTTCAAGTACACGCCCTTGTTGTTTCTCTTGGTCAAGGGTCGCTAAGCAGATATCCAACGATTTCATCCCCTTATTGGTATCGTTCAATACAATTGCAAAATTCAGATACCG
Source organism: Legionella sp. (assembly GCA_003507515.1). GTDB lineage: Bacteria > Pseudomonadota > Gammaproteobacteria > Legionellales > Legionellaceae > DDPF01. The sequence goes on along the minus strand of DNVL01000237.1, from coordinate 1,634 downwards.
ATTAGCGCCCTTCCCAATAGCGTTCAGCGCAGATTCGTCACGTTCCTTAATGTAATATACATTAGTTGTCATCGCACCGTTCGACCCCTTGTCGAAGTTCAACATGGGTTTATAGACCAGCTCGGGGAAAGTACTAAAGTATGCTGATGATGGATTGACGCATTGAACCACCACATCCACACGCTTCAGTTTATTGGCGATTTGCGAATCATAAATCGTGAATTTATTAAGCATCTCACGCGAGAAAAAACGTATTTTCCAGTCGTTATATGAAACATCCAGTGGTCGCCAAGCAATATCATATTTAAAATTGAATTGAACAATATTAAAAGATTGCCACATTGACAACATCAAATAAAACACAATTAATGAAGCGGAAAAATAATTAGCCTTGGACAGCATTAGTTTGTTCACCAATACCACGACCGACAAACCAAGCAGGATTTCAAGCGCGATTGAATATCTTGAGTACCCAAACAGAACTTGCCAGACAAGTTGGCATCCCAACGTTACAAAAATCAAGACGATTTCAGCTTTACTAAATCGGATTTTTGTCATCAGAAGAGCCACAGCGGCAACAATCAGGAATGAAAGCGTTGTTATCAACTTAACATCAGGAAAAAGGTCCTTTGCCTCGCCGAGCCGCACAGGGTCAATAAACGCAAAATACGGGAAGAACAATCTTTCAAGCAACCCCTTGGGCCCAAAATTGAATTCCCAACTCTCACTTAAATAGTACGGGGAATTAAATATGCCATTATAAAAAGGAAAAACGGGATTGCCTGATAACCTGAAAGCCTCGAGGAAGTAATATGATGACGGCAACAAGGCGGGTACCAAAAACCCAAAGATTGCCAACAATAGATATTTCTTGTTTTCAGGGGAACTTGCTGTATTTCTGGCGACAGCGTAGCCAAGATAAATGGTTGCGACAAAAAGTGGAATAACGTAAACAACATTGGTTAACTTTGTTGTCAGCAGCCCTCCCAACAATCCCATGATAAATACCCGAAGAACAAAGGCAAAGTTAAGCTTATAATCCTTAAATCCCACTAAAGCATAAACATAACTCAATACCAGAAACGCATAATGGTTATCCGTGTAGTACGTGGCAACCTGAAAGAGGCCTTCGTTTACAATCAATGCCGGAATAATGAAAATGGCAGCAACCAGAGAAACTCTTGGACCGACGACCTTCAAAACAACAGCGACCGCAAGAGCCAATGTCAAAACCAGTGAAATCGCGGAGAATATTGTTCCAAACCTATAGCCGATCCACGAATAAACGATGTAATTGAATGAATCAACCAATGGATTAAAACTGTGCATCCCCAGAGGAAAAAATTCTGAAGGCTTGAACATTTTAGGAAAGTTTTCGACCCCCTCTTTCCCAAGAAAGAAATGGTAGTTAATTGTATCAAATGCCACATCCGGAAAAATAACGCGCTTTGAGTACAAGAACAAAACAAAGCCACAAATAAAGCACGCAAGAATGACCATCAACACAATCGGCGCTGTTCTTGACAAACCAAAATTAAAAATTATTTTTTTAGAATCGAGCATATTCACCGAACAGTTTGATGTTCCAGGCAATAACAGGAATTCAAATACCGCTTGTGCCGGACGAGAACTTA
>DNVL01000127.1 GCA_003507515.1 Legionella sp. | reverse complement strand
CAGAACCAAGACATAAACAGGAATGGCTTGCACGCTGTTCGTGCGCATTTTTCTGATGGAAGCATTGATAAAAAGTTTAAATTCTTATCTGATAATCGCGGTTCCATGGAGCATGAATTCAATCAACTGCACGCCATATTGGATGGATGTGGTCTCATAAAGGTATCCGATGATCCAAAATCAATGACGCCTGATGCATTAAGAATATTGTTAAATAACAAACCTGCGTATGTTCTATATAACTCAACTATCCTTTATGTAGATAATCAATTGAATCGCGAGCGACTTGAGGTGACACGTGTTGCGACAACAGATCTTGCACGATTGAAGGTTTTATTCCCTGCTCGGTTGAATGAGCTGAAAGATGCAACGAAAGATAGTTTAGCCCAAATATCATCATTGACCGGGCATGTCCGTTCAATTCATACGGAAGACAATCAAGATAAACATTGGTTGTTCTGCTATTACACGAGTTTTATGTTGAAGACGTATTATGAGACATACAATCCGAGCAAAGCCTCAAAATACAGAGAGGCATGCGCTGACATTGAAAGACGGTTTCAGATGCATCCCGTTGCACTGCCCGCAAAAAATGAAGCGACGTTATTTGAAATGGTTACCGACGATTACAATGAAGTCGTCAGCACGCCTTTTAATGCGGCAAAACTGCGTAAATTAGTGGGAGAGATGAATGTGCAACGGCTTAGCACGCGTTTTTCATTGCTGACGCTGAAACAGTCGTTGTTGTTGGCTGATCAATGGCATTGGTTGGATAATTTGCAGTCTATGCTAGGCCTTCAAGTAAATATAGCCATTTTGGATGCGCCACTGGGTATTTATAATGCATTGAGTGTGGTGCTTATGGGGACTCGTTTGGTTTTGGATCTTGGCATGCTTTTTCAGCATGTTTTTTTTCCGGTTGGCGATGAAAATCAATTGACTCCGCTTGAGCGCGCATCTGTAGAGATTCAACAGCATTTTTATCATTTGGCCAATGACACGATTTGGACTATAGTGAACACGCTTTGCAATTACGGCTCCTACTTTCATGTGGCCGCTCCCCTCGCAACAGCTCTGATGGTTGGCTTTACGGTGTTTGATATTTTTTGGTTGAGTTACCTGTTAATTCAAGTGGATGCGGATTATGCATCAAAAAGAAACGAATATGTGCTTTTTAAATCCAAACAGGACGAAGGTTCGCCGGCATGGTTGATGGTTGAAGAGCAGTTGAAACAACTTGAACGAAGTGCTGAAAAAGATCAAATGGAATTGAAGTTCTATATTGTGGCGGCCTGTATATTGGAATGTGGGTTTGTTTCCGCTTTTGTGTTGGCGTCTCCGGCACTCATGCCAGCCTGCTTATTGATGTGTAATTTTGCGATTGCAATGTATTTGTCAGGCGGGAAATACGGTGTGTACCGGGAAAAATCCTTGGTATCAATACAAGAGAAAAATAGTGAAAAATCTACTCAGGATATGAATGAGGCTTGGAATGATTTAATGGGTACCATGGCTAAAAATACGGTGATGCCATTTATTCTTTTTGGGGCGCTGACGCTCAGCGTACCTGCCGCGGTTATATTAACACTGGCATACATTGCCCATGAGCGGGGTTTAACGGCTGCTTATGGGCCAAAAATTTTGGATTATGTGACTGGCAACGTGCCTGCGCTTAGCATGGCGTAAGTGCTATTCGATGGTTCCTTGCTCCTTGAGGGAGAAGGGAGCCATTTTTTTACGCTTTATTTTTTTTCTTGCAAGCGCAGTGCAAGATCATACAGTTCATTTTTATTTTCTTTCGTTAATTGGCAGGCTAGTTTCACTGCTTGTTTCAAAGGCAGTTCTGCCAATAAAATAGATAATATGTCAGTGGCCTTGCTTTGCTTGTCGTGAACGACCACTCTCGGGGGGATCATGACGACAAATTCCCCTTTGCAATGCCCCACGTCAGCCAACAACCATGCTTTGATGGTGGCACTACTGCCGCTAATAAATCGCTCAAATGTTTTCGTCAGTTCTTTGGCCAATACCCACTCACATGCATCACCAAAAACCGCGCTGATATCATCGACGCAATCAAGGATTCGATGCGTTGATTCATAAAAAACCAAGGTATGATCTGTTTTAATGAAGGATTCGAGCATCACACGTCTGGCGGCTTGTTTTGCGGGTAAAAAACCAGAAAAGGTAAATGTGTCGCACGGTATGCCGGCAGCTGATAATGCGGCAATCAAGGCGCACGCACCCGGAATAGGGCAGACGGTGATGCCATGCGATTGGGCCAATTTTACCAGCGGAAAACCGGGATCACTGATGAGGGGAGTCCCTGCATCACTGATGAGTGCTAGGGATTTCCCTTGCAAGAGCAGTGCGATGATCTGCTCGCTTTTATTGCTCTCATTATGAGCGTGCAATGACATCATCGGTTTCTTTATTCCCAACAACGTTAATAATTGCATCGAGTGCCGGGTGTCCTCTGCCAGGATGGTATCGACTGATTTTAGGGTGTTTAATGCGCGTAAACTGATGTCATCCCGATGGCCAATGGGTGTTGCTACAATGTAAAGAATACCGGAAGTTGTTGCTGAATTGTCCATATTGGTTTATCCTCTTGGGTTCTTGCGTCTTGGATTATTGATTTATGTGCCCACTTGCTCGCTTTTTACAGCCTTTATTTGTTGTTTTATGTGCCGTTTTACTGACGAACTGCGCCAAAGTCACTACGCTCACGGAAAGTCACTTGCATGTGAATAAAAAATTGGCGAGTCCTTATACCATGCCGGCAACGGCTTACCTTGCCTTGGCTAAAAATCAAGTCGGAGACGAGCGGCAATCGCTATTGGTGATGGCTGCAGGCCGTTTGATTTATGATGGGCAATGGCAACAAGGGCTTGCCATTTTAACACAAACCGGCACACTACCCTTAGCACTTGCGAACGAAAAAAGCATATTGCTAGCAAAAGTGGACTTGATGCGAGGGCACCCACGTGCGGCTATCACTCAATTGGCAGCTGTGCATCATATCAACACGCAGCCCATCTATTACCAAGTTCAGTTTCATGAAATGTTAGCCTATGCTTACCAATCCATTGGTAATGCAGCAGAATCAGTGACAGAGCGTATTCAATTGGATGATTTACTGCCAGATGAAGATGCCAAAGCCAATAATCGCCGTGCGTTGTGGTTGTCTCTCACCACGTTGCCAATGGCTGAATTGGATGCGCTGGCCGCAGAATCTGCGGATGGTTCCATTTTAAAAGGTTGGATGCAATTAGCGCTCATTTCGCGTCAGCAATCCCGCGCACCCCAGGCGATGTTGGCTCAAGTTGAACAATGGCAGGCGGATTATCCCGCGCATCCGGCCAATCACCTTTTGCCGTCTCCGCTCAGCAGTGCGCGCCTTTACCCCACACCAAAGCAAATCGCATTGTTGTTGCCGTTAACGGGTCCTTTGGCAGGCCCTGGTTTAGCCGTGAAGGATGGGCTCATGGCGGCCCATGACGCAAGTCAATCACCCATCAGTGTGCGTGTGTATGATACAAATTCTGGGAATGTAGCGGCACTCTACCAGCAAGCCCTAGCCAACGGCGCGGATTACGTGGTGGGTCCCTTGAGCAAGCCGGATGTGGCCACGGTTGCGAACATAAACCATCCGGTACCTACACTGCTGTTGAATGATCTGGAAGGTAACCCGCGTGAAAATGCGTACCAATTTGGGCTGTNNCCGTCAAGTGGCTGCTAAAGCGCGAAAATCTGGATTATCCCGTGCACTCATCATAGCCCCTGCGGGCGCGTGGGGTGATGATGTGGTGCGCGCCTTTTCAAACCAATGGCGCGCCAATGGCGGCCAGGTTGTGGATGCGCTGCGTTTTAGCGCACGCGATGACATGAATAGCTCTATCCGTTCTTTTTTACACGTAACCGATAGTGAAAGGCGCGAAAAAAACCTGCAACAAGTGTTAGGTCGTAATATTGAATCAACGCCCACGCGTAGGCAAGACTTCGATGTGATTTTTTTGCTGGCATACCCATCCAAAGCACGGCAAATCATGCCGATGTTGCGTTATTATTACGCAGGAAATGTGCCGGTGTATGCGACATCCGCGGTCTACAGTGGGAGCGCTAACTCGATGAAAGATCGTGATTTAGATGGGATTATTTTTTGTGACATGCCATGGGTTTTCGATCATCAAATGGGCAGTCGTAATTGGCCTGAACAATTTAATAGTTATAATCGCCTATATGCCTTGGGCATGGATAGTTATGCCCTGTCCAATCAGTTAAATCAGCTGATGTTGTTCCCGGCATTTGGGGTGAGTGATAAAAGCGGGGTGTTGTATTTAAGTTCCCATCAGCAAATCGCACGCATTCTCGCCTTTGGGCAATTTAAACAAGGGCTGGCGCAGTTCATGAGTGACAGTCGGTAATCTATGCAGGCTTTTTTAAATAGCCCATTTCATATCGGTGGGCTACGTCTCTCAAATCGTTTGATACAAGGCCCTTTAGCGGGCTTTAGCTGTGCCCCATTCCGACAGCTGTTCTATCAGTACACTCCCCCGGCTTATTGCGTATCTGAAATGATTTCAGCGCATGACGTGCTCGACAAACATCAGCCTGATTCGCGTTATTTATACCGTGCACCAGAGGAGCGGGTATTGTGTTATCAGCTGTCTGGCAATGATCCATTTATTTTGGCACAAGCCGCTGACCGTGTGCAGGCGTTGGGTGCGGATTTGATTGATTTAAATGCGGGGTGTCCTAAACCTAAAATTCGTAAAAAGGGGGCGGGTAGTGCGTTGCTAGACGAGCCACAACGACTGTTTGAAATCCTCCGTGCGGTACGCCAATCCATTACTATCCCTCTGACCGTTAAATTGCGCATTGCAGGCGATGAGCGGGATGTGAGCATCGCGCAAGGCCTTGAGCAAGCGGGCGCGGATGCCTTAACGGTGCATGGCCGGCGTTGGACGGACGATTATGATATTGCTTGTGATTTTTCGTATATTGCGCGTATTAAACAAGCGGTGCGCATCCCGGTGATTGCAAATGGCGATATAGCGGATCATGCAACACTCGCCCAGGCTATTGCAAATACCGGCTGTGATGCATATATGATTGCACGGGCTGGTAGTGGCCATCCGTGGCTTTATCAACAGTTATTGGCCGAATCTGACACGGTTTTATATCGCGGGCATGTTGAGCGGGTGGCATGTTTCATGCAGCATTTGCATGGCCTTGCTGGCTTGGAAAGCGAGCATCAGGCGGTCTTGCAGAGCAAATCATTGGTTCGGTATTATTTTAAGCGCGTATTAAATGAGCGGC
>DNVL01000024.1 GCA_003507515.1 Legionella sp. | reverse complement strand
GTAAGACGCCTGTCACATCCAATACCCCATAAGAATGAACATCACGAATGGTATGCCCATGGACAATCATCCAGCTGGGTCGCGTGTCAATGATGGTGGAAGGCGTGTAAAGCCCTGTGTCCAACGCGCTGGCAATACTAAACGGCTTGACCACAGATCCAGGCTCAAAGGTATCGGTAATGGCTTTGTTGCGGTAACTATCGAGCGTGTAATGACTGCGTGCATTGGGATTAAACGACGGCGCATTCGCAATGGCCAGCACTTCTCCTGTCTTTGTGTCCAATACCACCACCGAACCCGATTTAGCACCAAACTTATTCAACGTGTTTTGTAATTCATGGTATGCAAAAAATTGAATGCGGCGATCAATGCTCAATTGCAACTCATGGCCTGGTTGCGGCTCTTTCAACATGTCCAGCTCATCGATGATGTGACCAGTTCTGTCTTTCACAACCCGTTTTTTGCCGCTGTAGCCTACTAGCCAGTGCTGATATGCTAATTCCAAACCTTCAATGCCATTGTCATCGATGTTGGTAAAGCCTAATAATTGAGCGGTGCTATCCCCCTCGGGGTAATAGCGTTTAAATTCCTCTTGAAAATTAACACCGGGTATTTTAAGGGCGTCTATTTTTTTAGCCACCATGGGTGTGAGCTGGCGCTGCAAATAGGCAAATCCGCGCGCGTGCGTCGCATGCACCCGCATCTCCAATTGTTTGACGGGCACGCCTAGATAATGCGCCAAAGAAGCGAGTTGTTTTGCGCTGGGGGCAAAATCTTTCGGATTAATCCACAAGGACTGCACAGGCGTACTGACCGCTAGCGCTGAACCTTCGCGGTCGATGATCATCCCTCGAAAAGCGGGAATGTCGACCACACGAATGCTTCGAGCATTGCCTTGACCACGCAAAAATTGACGATCGACCACCATCAAGTCCAGCATACGCCAAATGAGGACACCTGCTATCAGGATAAAAAAGCAAGCCACTACCCATAATCGCGCAAGATGGGATTTTTTTTTCATGCCCACATGTTCATCACGTCTTTTCACTGTGCGCGCAAAACAAACGTTTGCTTGTTGGTCGGCAACACCATGTGCAACTTTTCGGAGGCCAACTGCTCAACGCGAGAGGGCGTGGCAAGGCTCGCTTGTTCTAACAACAATTGCCCCCATTGCATTTGCAATTGATGCCCGAGCTGTTCCGCACTTTCCAACTGGCTCAATGTCATGCGTTCTACATTGGTAGTATATACCACACCTAATGCACTTAAGAGCACCGCACCGAGCAATGCCATTTGCAAACACAACGACCTAGACAACCGCACATTGGCCCATTGACCATGAAACAAATCACTTTCATTGATGCCTTTCGCTGCAGCGTTCATGCTATTTTCTCTCCCTTTCGAAGAACTGCACTTCGGGAACGGACATTGGCCTTGATTTCATCATCACTGGGCTTGATGGCCTTTCCCACTCGTTTAAAATACGTTTTAATATCAGAGGCTTTGATGGGCACGCCGCGCGGCGGCTGAATGCCCTCTTCTTGTGCACGCATAAATTGCTTCACCAAGCGGTCTTCCAGCGAATGAAAGCTAATCACCGCCAACCGCCCGCCCACGGCCAATGCACCCACACATTGGTCTAAACAACACGTTAAATCCGTTAATTCCCGGTTAACATGCATACGAATGGCTTGAAAGACGCGCGTTGCAGGATGCTTGTGCTTTTCCCATTTAGGATTTGCGGCCTTCACAATCTCCGCCAACACGGCCGTGGTCAAAATAGGCGCCTCATCACGGGCCTGCACAATGGCACGTGCAATGCGACCAGCAAATCGCTCTTCCCCGTATTGGCGAAAGACTTGCGTCATTTCGGTAGCATCCGCTTCATTGACAAAACGCGCAGCGTCGAGCGCCTGCGTCGAGTCCATCCGCATGTCCAAAGGGCCATCATGCATGAAACTAAACCCACGCTCAGCATTGTCCAATTGCGGTGACGACACGCCTAAATCCAATAAAATGCCATTGACGCGACCATGCACCCCCAGTTTGTCGCACACATCAGCCAAATCAGCATTGGAGGCATGCTCAATCGTAAAGCGTGCATCTTGTGAAAAATGTTGATGCGCATACGCAACGGCTTCTAAATCTTTATCCAGGGCAATCAATCGCCCCTTGTCATTTAATTGCGCCAAAATGGCCCGGCTATGGCCTCCACGACCAAACGTGCCGTCCACATAAATGCCATCTGGCTGAATAGCCAGGGCATCGATGGATTCATCCAACAAGACCGAGCGATGTGCGGTCATAATTCAAGCCCACTTATAAAGAAAACGTTTTCATCTCATCGGGTAACCCATCGGTACCCGATGCCTCATCCAACAGCCACTGTTCACGCCGGGTTTGCCTCGAAACATGGTATTGGTCTTGTGAGATAGCCCCCACAAATCTCCACTTTTTAGTTATTTTAAACCACTTTCATACACTATAGGAACACATTTATTTTTTCGTCAAGGAAATGGGGGGGGGTGATGCGAATAGTTTGAAATGTTGGGAAAGGATAGTTTATCTTTACAAATTATTTACAAACCACTTATTGAGTAAATAAGGATCAGTATGTAATATAATACATAAGAGCTAATTTTTTTGGTGGCCATCATGAGTAAGAAAAAAATAGATAAAGATGATTTTGTACCTTTTTATACACCAGATGATATTAAAGAGAAAGAAGATCTTAAGCGGATCGATGCATATCTTAAATCAGCTGAAAAATACCGAGAATATTTAAAAAAGGAGATTGATTCTTTAGAAAAGAAGATTGATTCTTTAAAAAAGGAGATTGATTCTAATGTAAAAAATAATAAAGAGATAGACAAAGAAACTGCAGAG